>CABSBF010000020.1 GCA_902475855.1 uncultured Eubacteriales bacterium | reverse complement strand
GACCTCAACCGTCAGTGGATTTGTTTCCCGTGACAAGAGGACCACCGTCTCCACATGGGCGCAGCGGGGGAAGAGGTCGACTGCCTCGGCGTGGGCGAGCGCGTAGCCCTTTTCGGTCAGAAGTTTCACGTCACGTGCCAGCGTCGCCGGGTCACAGGACACATAGACCACGCGCGACGGCGCCATCTGCACGATTGCCTCAATCACGTCAGACGATAGTCCCTTGCGCGGCGGGTCCACCACGATCACGTCCGGCTGCGCACCCTCGGCGCACAGCTTCTGCGCGGCCTGCCCCGCATCGGCACAGAAAAACCGGGCGTTTTTCACGCCGTTTCTCCGGGCGTTCTCCTCCGCGTCGCGGATGGCCGCCTCGACCAGCTCCACGCCGACAGCCTCCTTCGCACGCGACGCGAGGCACAGCGTGATCGTGCCCGTGCCGCAGTAGAGGTCGAGCACGCGCTCCCGCCCGGTCAGGCCGGCCGCGTCCAGCGCCTTGCCGTAGAGCCGCTCCGCCTGCGCGCGGTTGACCTGATAGAAGGATTTGGGCGAGATGCGGAAGCGCAGCCCGCACAGAATGTCCTCGATCGCGTCCTCGCCCCAGAGCGTCCGCTGCGTTTCGCCCAGGATCGCGTTGCCCCGGCGCGTATTCGTGTTCAGAACAACGCTTTTCAGCCCCGGCACGCGCGCCTGCAAAAGAGAAACCAGAGCCTTTTCCTGCGGGAGCTTCTCGCCGTTGACGACGAGGCAGACCATCACCTGACCCGTGGCCTCCGCGTGGCGGACGTAGATGTGGCGCAGAAGGCCGGTGTGCGTCTCTTCGTCGTAGGCGCTCACGCCGTATTTTTTCAGATACTCCTCAACGGCCGCCCGCGCCGCATCCGCGCACTCCGGCTGGATGCGGCAGCGCTCGATCTCCACGACCTCATGCGTACCCTTCTTGAAAAACCCGGCGACCGGGCCGTTTTTCCCCGGCGCGACGGGATACTGTGCCTTGTTGCGGTAGCCCTCGCAGGTATCTGCGCCGGTGAGCGCCACGCGCTCAAGCTGCTGCCCGCCCAGGCGGTTCAGCGCGTCGGTCACGCGCTGCGCCTTGATCTCGCATTCCGCGGCGTAGTCCAGATGCCAGAAATCACAGCCGCCGCACTGCTTGGCATAGGGGCACAGGCGATTGACACGGTGCGGCGAGCGCGTTATAATCTTCTCGATGCGGCCGTGCGCGGCGTTTTTCCCGACGTGGACGATGCGAAGCTCGTACTCCTCGTCCGGCGCGGCGTTCGGCACAAACACGGCGCAGCCCTCCACGCGGCACACGCCCAGTCCCTCGCTGGTGAAGCCCGTGACGGCGGCGCGGTAGATCTCATTCTTTTTCAGCATAGTCAGCCTCACTTTGTTTCACGTGAAACAGTGTTTTTTCGTTCTGTATTATATCATAGAAAATCCGCCCTGCAAAGGGCTTTTGGAGGAATTATGGACTATCGCAACTGTATGCTTTGTCCGCGGCGCTGCGGCGCGAACCGTGCGGCGGGTCAGCTCGGCTTCTGCCAAATGCCGGCAGAGCTGCGCGTCGCACGCACCATGCTGCACTACGGCGAGGAGCCGGCCATTGCCGGGAGCTTCGGCACGGGCGCTGTGTTTTTCAGCGGCTGCACGCTGCACTGCGTATTCTGCCAGAATCAGGCGATCAGTTGGGACGGCGCAGGTGCGCCCATGACCACCCGCGAGCTTCGCGCCGGGCTGGAACGCCTGATCGACGAGGGGGCGCAGAGCATAGACCTTGTCACGCCTACGCATTTTCTGCCCTCCATTCTCCCGGCGCTCACACCGAAGCTGCCCGTTCCTGTCGTCTACAACTGCGGCGGCTATGAGCGCGTGGAAACGCTGCGCGAACTGGAGGGGCTGGTGGACATCTATCTGCCCGATATGAAATACGCCGACAACGCCCTTGCCGCACGGCTCTCCGCCGCGCCGGATTATTTTGAGGTCGCCGCGGCTGCGATAGGGGAGATGTACCGTCAGACCGGGCCGGTTGTGATGCAGGACGATCAGATGCAGCGCGGCGTTCTCGTGCGGCATCTGGTTTTGCCGGGGCATCTGGACAACACCCTGCGCGTGCTCGACTGGCTCGCCGCCGCATTTCCGAAGGATGCCGTCATGCTCTCGCTCATGAGCCAGTACGTCCCCATGGGACGCGCAAAGTCCATGCCGCCCCTTGACCGGCGGCTGACACGCGAGGAATACGACGGTGCGGTTTCGTGGATGCAGCTCTGTGGTCTGGACTGCGGCTACACACAGGATCCCGCCGCCGCCACGACCGAGCTGCTGCCGGATTTCGGCAGCCCGAAAAAATCCTGAAACAAATGTTTGCTTTTTGCGAACGGATGTGGTATACTGGTTCTACCACTGACGGTTGGAATCCAAAAGGAGGATGCGTATGGGCAGAACAAGTACAAAGCGTGACGAGATTCTGGACTTTCTCAAGGACTTTTCCGCACGAAAGGGCTACGCCCCCTCCGTGCGCGAGATCATGCAGGCCGTGGGTCTGAAATCCACCGCATCCGTGCATTACCACCTGTCCGAGCTGCACAAGGCCGGGCTGATCACCGTGGACGGCTCGAAAAACCGCGCCATCAGTCTCCCGGAAGAGCAGAAGGGGCTGCCCATCATCGGCGTGGTCACGGCCGGCCAGCCCATTCTGGCGCAGGAGAACATCGAGGGCTACCTGCCGTGGGAGGGCGACGAGGGCTGCTTCGTCCTGCGTGTGCGCGGCGACTCGATGATTGAGGCCGGGATTCTTGACGGGGACAAGATCGTTGTCCATCCGCAGCAGACGGCAGACAATGGTCAGATCGTCGTGGCGCTTCTGGGTGACGAGGCTACCGTCAAACGCCTGCGCCGCGGCCCAAACGAGGTGTGGCTGATGCCCGAAAATCCGGCCTATTCGCCCATTGACGGGCGCGAGGCGCAGATCCTTGGCAGGGTCAAGGCCGTCGTGCGCGAATACTGATAATTATATGGTATATACTGAGCGGCGGGTCTGGGCCCGCCGCTTTTGTTTCACGTGAAACACAGTTTTTTCAGAAACGGTTGAAAAACAGAAAGAACTGTGCTATCATAAAACGCGAAAAGGAGGCGGCGCTATGGCAAAAATCGTTGCAGTCGTCAATCAGAAGGGCGGCGTCGGGAAAACCACCACCGCCGTCAACCTCACCGCGGCGCTGACCGCCGCCGGTTCGCGCGTTCTGCTCTGCGATTTTGACCCGCAGGCAAACGCCACCTCGGGCCTGGGCGTGGATAAAAAGCACGCGCCGCACAGCGCCTATGAGATGATCATTGGGGAGGTTTCCCCGGAAAAAGCCGTCGTCCATACCGATTTCGGCGACGTCATTCCCTCGGGCTCCGACCTCGCAGGCGCGGGCGTGGAGCTCATCGAGCTGGAGCAGCGCGAGTACCGCCTGAAAAATGCGCTGGAGCCGCTCAAGAACAACTACGACTATATTTTCATCGACTGCCCACCCTCGCTGGAACTGCTCACGCTCAACGCCCTGTGCGCGGCGGACAGCGTGCTGATCCCCGTGCAGTGCGAGTATTTTGCGCTGGAGGGGCTGAGCGACCTCATGTCCACTCTGCGCGCAATTAAACGGCGGCTGAACCCCACCATCGAGGTCTTCGGCGTGCTGCTGACGATGTACGACGGGCGCACGAATTTTTCCAATCAGGTGGCGCAGGAGGTGCGGCGGCATTTTCCGGGCAAGGTATTTGCGTCGGTCATCCCGCGCAACGTCCGTCTGGCCGAGGCGCCCAGCCACGGTCTTCCCGTCACGGTCTATGACCGCTCGAGCCGCGGCGCGGCCGCCTATCTCGCCGTTGCAGAGGAAATCCGCAGAAACGAGGGAGCATTATGAGTACAAAACAACGCGGGCTCGGCCGTGGGCTCGGTGCGCTGATCGACGATTTTTCCGCCGACAGCAGCGCGCAGGAGATCACACGCCTGCCCCTTCAGAAGGTTGAGCCGAATCCCGATCAGCCGCGCCGCCGCTTCGACGAGGCGGAATTGCAGGCGCTGGCCGACTCCATCACGGAGCACGGCATTTTGCAGCCGCTGGCCGTCCGTGCCATGGACGGCGGGTATTATCAAATCATCGCGGGCGAGCGCCGCTGGCGCGCCGCACGGCTCGCGGGCCTGAAAGAGGTTCCTGTCGTCGTCGTTGAGGCCGACGATAAGACCGTCATGGAGCTGGCGCTGATTGAAAACCTCCAGCGGCAGGACCTGAATCCCATGGAAGAAGCCGAGGGCTACCGCGTCCTGACCGAGCAGTACGGCCTGACACAGGAGGAGGCCGCCGCACGTGTCGGAAAGTCCCGTCCCGCAGTGGCAAACGCCCTGAGACTGCTGGCGCTTCCGCAGGAGGTGCGCGACCTGGTCGAGCAAGGCGAGCTGTCCGCCGGTCATGCCCGCGCGGTGCTGAGTCTTCCCACGCAGGCCCGGCAGAAGGCCGCCGCCCAGCGCATCCTGGCGCTGCGCCTGTCCGTCCGGCAGGCCGAGGCAATGTGCAAGCGCATGGCCGCCGAAGAAAAAAAACCGGAACCTCTGAAGCAGCCGGCCGTCAATTATGTAGCAGAATGCGAAAAGGCTCTGACGCGCCGCCTCGACCGCAAGGTGCGCATCGTCAACGGGAAGCGCAAGGGCCGTTTCGAGCTGGAATTTTACGGCCAGGACGACTTGCAGCGGCTCTACGAGGCACTGCTGGCGCTGGAGCCATCGGAGGAAACCCATGGAGCATGAAAGCAAACCCCAGGAAGAGAAAAATTCGGATTCCGCCCCGCTGACAGCGAAAAAAAAGCGCGCGCTGCTCGAATATCTGGCGATTCTCTGCGCCGGTGCCTTTCTGATCGTCGCGCTGTCGCTTGCCATCAAGCTGATCTCCGTGCAGAATGACATGGAGGCGGCCAACCGCGGCGCAAGAGAAAATATTGCCGCGTTACAAGATAACTATAACAAAGAAGTTGCAAAGAACAAGGCGCTGAACGAGGAACTGTCCACGGCGAAATCCGCCGCAGAGCTGGCACAGGCCGCCTTGCAGGAGGCCGAGGAGTCGCTCGGCGCCTTGCAGGAGGAAAAGGACGCCCTGAACGAACAGTGCAAGGCCGCAGAGAACTACCGGCGCCGCGCTGAGGCGACGGAGCTCCTTTTAGAGGCGCACACCGCACTCTACGAGGGAAGCTGGTCGGAATTTGCCGAAAAAATGCGGGCGCTGGACGCCTGCGCAGACGCGCTTTCGGAACGCTCCGCGAAGCAGTACGAGGCGCTGAAGGACTATTTATCGTAATCTAAAGTCAGAGGTGACTGAAATGTTGGATATTAAACGAATCAAAGACAATCCCGATGCGGTCAAGGCCGCTCTGCGGGCGAAGGAAGTGGACTGCGACGCGCAGGTCGATCGGATTCTGGAGCTCGACGCCAAGCGCCGTGCGCTGATCCTCGACACCGAAACCGCAAAGGCCGAGCAGAACCGTGTTTCCAAGGAGATCCCCCTGCGCAAGAAGGCGGGCGAGGACTGCGCCCCCATTTTCCAGCGCATGGCGGAGCTGAAGGCGAGCATCGCCGAGGACGCCAAAGAGCTGACGGACGTTGAGGCGGAGTACCGCACGCTGATGCTGTCGCTGCCGAACCTCCCCGACCCCGATCTCAAGCCCGGCGGCAAGGAAAACAACGAGCCGCTGCGCTACTACGGCGAGCCGCATCATTTTGATTTTGAGCCCAAGCATCACGTCGATCTGTGCACCGACCTCGGGCTGATCGACTACGAGCGCGGTACCCGTCTGGCGGGCTCCGGATTCTGGATTTACCGCGGCCTCGGCGCGCGGCTGGAATGGGCGCTGCTGAACTATTTCATCGACACGCATCTGGCCGACGGCTATGAGATGGTCATCCTGCCGCATATGCTGGAGTACCAGTGCGGCGAGACGGCCGGCCAGTTCCCCAAGTTTGCAGACGAGGTCTACAAGATCGAAAATCCGACGGACGACCGGATGCACTTCATGCTGCCCACGGCGGAAACCGCGCTGGCCTCCCTGCACCGCGGAGAAATTCTGAACGAATCCGAGCTGCCGCACAAGCTCTTTGCCTACACGCCCTGCTTCCGCCGCGAGGCAGGCTCCCACCGCGCCGACGAGCGCGGCATGGTGCGCGGCCATCAGTTCAACAAGGTTGAGATGTTCCAGTACACTCTGCCGGAGAAATCCGACGAGGCCTTTGAGGAGCTGGTCAAAAAGGCCGAGAATCTCGTCAAGGGGCTGGGCTTCCATTTCCGCACGGTCAAGCTGGCGGCGGGCGACTGCTCGGCGTCCATGGCACGCACCTACGACATCGAAATTCAGATTCCGTCCATGAACGGCTACAAGGAGGTTTCCTCCGTTTCCAACGCCCGCGATTATCAGGCGCGCCGCGGCAACATCCGCTTCCGCCGCGAAGCCACAGGCAAGACGGAATTCGTCCACACGCTCAACGGCTCCGGCCTTGCGACCTCGCGCATTTTCCCGGCCATGGTCGAGCAGAACCAGCGCGCCGACGGCTCGGTCGTCGTGCCGGAAGTCCTGCGCAAGTACCTCGGCGGCCTGGAAGTCATCGAAAAGCTCTGAGAAACCCCCCACAGCTCCGCGACCTGCTGAAAAAGGACTGATTTCCATGAAAAAATGTCTGCCGGCACTGCTGCTGGCTCTGGTTCTGCTGCTGGCCGGCTGCACGGCCACGCCGGAGGCGGACTACATGGCGCCCGTGCGCGCCTATTGCCTTGCGCTGCAAAACAACGATTTTTCCCAACTGGAGAAAGCCATGCCCGCCGCCGTCCTCAGCAGCAACGGCCTCGATGCCGGAGAGCTGGACGAGCTGCGCGCGCCCTTCCTTATGAAGAGCGCCGAGGACGTCACCCTGCGCGCAGACGCCGTCAAAACGACGGATTTCACGCCGAAGGAATGCGCCGCGCTGCAAGCGTTTCTGTATGACGAATACGTCTGCAAGCTGGACATCGAGGCGGCAAAGCTCCTGAAGCTGAATCTGCGCTTCGGCGGGGACATGGAGGGCGAGCTGTCGCTCCCGGCTGTAGTCTACCGCGCAAATTCCCGCTGGGATGTGGAATTCAGCAGAGGCGCCGCCGCAATCAAGGCATAGCAGGCGCCTGCCGGAATAAACAAACCCCATTCGCCGGACGGCACAAGTGTCCGGCAAATGGGGTATTTTGCGCATTTCCCGGGAAAAGACGCATACAACCCGGCAAAAAGGCACGACGGGAAGTCCCGCCGTGCCTTTGCATTTTCACTTTTACTCAGCGAAAACTCTCTTGAGCTTCACGAAGTCGGGCAGGCCGTCGACCTTCTTCATACCGGTTTCGCCGGCGATCAGCGGCATGCAGTAGTTGATGAAGTCCTCGGTGACATAGGAGTTGTCGCTGGTGATCCACTCCAGCGGGACTTTCTTCTCAAAGTTGGCAACCTTGTCCAGATCGAACAGCTCGTAGCGGCAGACATAGCCGAATTCGCGCTCGCAGGTGAAGCCGACCATCTTGCCGGACTCACCGCGCAGAGCAGCCTCGACAGCGATCTTGCCGGAGTTGAAGGACTCCTCGATGTCCGTGCCGGAGGCGCAGTGCGCCGCGCAGCGCTGGAGCAGAGACAGCTCGATGCCGCGAACCTTCGCGCCGGTGGCTGCCTTGACGATGCTGGCCAGACGTGCGGCCAGTCCGCCGAGCTGGGCATGGCCGAAGCCGTCGGTGGAGGAAGCCTTCGCCTCGGAGACAAAGGCGCCGTCGGCATAGTGGATGCCTTCGGAAACGGCAACCAGGCAGCTTCCGCGGCCGTTATAGATGCGGATGACGTCATCCAGGAAGTCTTCCATGTTGAAATCGACCTCGGGCAGATAGATGAGGTCGGGGCCGTCGCCCTTTTCACCTGCGAGTGCGGCAGCAGCGGTCAGCCAGCCGGCGTGACGGCCCATGCACTCGACGATGGTGATCATACCCTTGTCATAAACCTGGCAGTCGCGGGACACTTCCATGATGGAGGTGGCGATGTACTTGGCAGCGGATGCGAAGCCGGGGCAGTGGTCGGTGCCGAAGAGGTCGTTGTCAATGGTCTTGGGCACGCCGATCACGCGGCAGTCATAGCCGACCTTCTGCATGTAACGGTTGATCTTGTTGCAGGTGTCCATGGAGTCGTTGCCGCCGTTATAGAAGAAGTAGCGGATGTTGTACTTCTTGAAGATCTCAAGGATGCGCTTATAATCGGTGTCGTCCGCCTCGGGGTCTGCAATCTTATAGCGGCAGGAACCGAGCGCAGAGGACGGCGTATAGAGCATCTTTTCCAGCTCTTCGGGATCCTCCTTATCCATGATCATCAGGCGGTCGTTCAGAACGCCGACGATGCCGTGGAACGCGCCGTAGACGGTGGTGATGCTTTCGCTTTCAAGTGCAGTCTTGATGACGCCGTAAGCACTGGCGTTGATGACTGCGGAAGGGCCGCCGGACTGACCGATGACGGCCGCACCGACTAAAGGTTTCTGATTAGCCATAGAATGTTACCTCCGTATTGATATTCGTACATTCTTTATTTTTTAACGCTGCTGATTATATCACAGCGTTTCTCACAATGCAAGCCCCGGAACCGGGGAAAAACAGGAGAAAATCGCGCGCACGCGAATGCCCGCGCAGACGGGCTATGGAGCGCCCGGCAGGAAAGGGCGGGAAAAAATGGCTTAACGCTTCTTTGCCAGCGGGGTGGAGCGCTCCTGCGCCTCGTTGAGGGTGATGATGATCTGATTGGACACCAGCCAGCCCTGCTCCGTCAGCACCCAGCGGCCGTCGTCGCGCTTTTCGGTATAGCCGCGGGTCTGAAAGCGGCCGAGCAGCGTTTCCAGCGGCTTGAAGGGCATAAGAAAACGGGTTTCGTACTCCTTTTCCTCAATGCCGAGGTTCGTGCGCAGGCGCAGCATCACATATTCTCCCGCACGCTCGCGCATGGGGATGGCGTCGCACTCGCGCAGAATGGTGCCGTGCTGTCGGATTCCGTCGATATAGGCGCGCAGATCGGCCACCGCGCTGAAGCGCTTGCCGCCGAAATCCGAAGCCGCCGAGGGGCCGAAGCCAAGGTACTCATCCAGATTCCAGTATTTCAGATTGTGCCGCGAGGCGAAGCCCGGCTTGGCGAAATTGGAGATCTCATAGTGCTCGTAGCCGTAATCGCGCAGGATGCGGCAGGCTGCAAGATACATATCCGCCTGCCGGTCGTCATCCGGAAGGTTGGCGCAGTCGCGGTAGCCCCACAGGGGCGTACCCTCCTCCACGCGCAGGGCGTAGGCCGAGAGGTGGTCGGGCTTGAGCGTCAGGACGTTTTCTACCGTTTCCTTCCAGGCGGTGAGGGTCTGGTTGGGCAGGCCGTACATCAGATCGACCGACACATTGGTAAACCCGGCCTCTCTCGCGCGCTGCACCGCCTGCCGCGCCTGCTCATAGGTGTGCGGGCGGCCGAGCTTCTTGAGCATCTCGTCGTCATCTGACTGAATGCCGATGGAAATGCGGTTGAAGCCCGCGCGCAGGAGCTTTTTAAGCGACTGATTCGTCACGCTGTCGGGGTTGGCCTCCAGCGTGATCTCCGCCTCCGCATTCAGGCGGAAGCGGCGCTGGATTTCGTCGAGAATTTTCTCCAGGTTCTCTGCGCCGAAAAAGCTGGGCGTACCGCCGCCGAAATAGACCGTATCGACCACATGCTCCGGCGCAAGGCGGCCGGATTCCTTGATATGGTCGGCCAGCGCCTGCAAATAGTCGTCCGTCACATGGCGGTCGCGGCTGCCGCCGAGGGAGTAGAAATCGCAGTATTCGCACTTGCTCTTGCAGAAGGGGATATGCACATAGATGCCCAGCTTTTTGTTCGCGGCCGGACGCTTGAGAAAGGATAATGCCATATCGCCCCTCCTATTTTTTCAGGCGCTCGGTGAAGAACGCGCGGAACTGCTCCGGCGTTCCCACGGTGAAGCCCGCCTTATCGACGAAAAACCACTTCTGGTGCTTGCATTGCAGCAGAAACAGGTGCTCCGTCTCGCGGAAGTCATTGATGCCGGAGAAGCCCTCCTCTATCGTCTCGTCGCTGAGGTCGTTGGACTGCACGAAAATGAGGTCGTAGAACTCGGTGGTCAGGTGGATCTCCTTCACGCCGAAGTTTTTGATCATGCCGTCCTCCCACTTCTGAAGCGCACGCTTGGGCGCGAAGAACTGGTTATACACGAGGTAGGCGAGCGCCGCCAGCATGATGACCACAATGAAGATGTTCTTCATCGTACCATTCTTCAGGAAGATGTAAATCATCGCGCCGATCAGCACCACGGCGATGCCAAGCAGAACATAGGTCAGGATACGGGCGAATTTGCTGCCCGCGCCGCGGGAAGCCTCATACTGCGCGCTCTGATTCAGCGTTGTTTTTACCACAAACTTCGGATTCATTTATTCCTCCTCCAGCTCGCCCTCGACGCGCTGCACGGCGATCAGGCGATTGCCGGGCTCCACGCGCATCAGAATGACGCCCTGCGTATCGCGGCCGTAGATATTGATGCTGCCGGCCGGGGTGCGCAGGATGACGCCGCCGGACTCGATGAGCATGATGTCGTCCGAATCGGACACGACTGCCGCGCCCGCGACAAAGCCGGTCTTATCCGTCAGGCGGTAGTTGCGCATACCCTTGCCGCCGCGCCCCTGCACCTCGTCGCCGCGCAGGTAGCTCTCGACCGGGGTGCGCTTGCCGTAGCCGTTTTCGGTGACGGTGAGCAGGGTCTTGCCCGGCTCCGCGACCGCTGCGCCGATGACGCAGTCGTCCGCGCCGAGGCGGATGCCGCGCACGCCTGCCGCGTCGCGGCCCATGGGACGCACGTCCGTTTCGGCAAAGCAGATGGCCATGCCGTTTTTCGTCGCAATGAGCAGATTATCGCTGCCCGACGTGCGCATCACGCCGATCAGCTCATCGCCCTCGTCCAGGGACAGGGCGCGGATGCCTGCCTTGCGCGCGGTGTGGATCGCGCTGAGCTGCAAGCGCTTGACCGTGCCGTTTTTCGTGACCATGGCGAGGTACTCATCGTCCGGGAAATCGCGGGTCAGGAGCATGGCCGTGACGCGCTCGTCCGGCTCCAGCGGCAGAACATTGACGATGTTCGTGCCGCGCGCGGTGCGCCCGGCCTCCGGGATGAGGTAGCCCTTCTTGCGGTGTACGCGCCCGCGGTTCGTGAAGAACAGGACGTAGTCGTGCGTGGAGGCGATGAAGAGGTTTTTCACATAGTCCTCTTCCTTCAGGCTCTGGCCGGAAACGCCGCGGCCGCCGCGCCGCTGGGTGCGGTAGGTATCGACTGGCATCCGCTTGATGTATCCTGCGTTGGAGAGCGTGTAGCAGCAGTCCTCCTCCTCGATGAGGTCCTCGATGTCGATCTCGTCCTCGACGTCCTGAATTTCCGTGCGGCGGTCGTCGCCGAATTTGTCGCGGATCTGGGTCAGCTCCTCCTTGAGGATGTCATTGACCAGGTTGATGTCGCCCAGCACGCGCTGGAAATAGGCGATGCGCTCCTCGAGCTCCTTGTATTCATTCTGAAGCTTCTCGCGGTCAAGGCCCTGCAGGGCCTTCAGGCGCATATCCAGAATGGCCTGCGCCTGAATCTCGTCCAGGCCGAAGCGCTGCATCAGGTTTTCCTTGGCATTGTCGTAGCTGGTGCGGATGATGCGGATGACCTCGTCGATATTGTCCTGCGCGATGAGCAGACCCTCGATCAGATGGGCGCGCTCCTGCGCTTTTTTGAGGTCGTAGCGCGTGCGGCGGATGATGATCTCTTCCTGATAAGCAAGATATTCATCCAGGATCTCGCGCAGGGTGAGAACCTTCGGCTGGCTCTGGTTCCTGACGAGCGCCAGCATATTCACGGCGAAGGTGGTCTGAAGCTGCGTCTGCGCGAACAGACGGTTCAGGACGACCTGCGGATTTGCCTCGCGCTTGAGCTCGATGACGATGCGCATGCCGGTGCGGTCGGATTCGTCGCGGATGTCGGAGATGCCGTCGAGCCGCTTGTCGTTGACCTGATCGGCCATGGATTTGATGAGCATCCGCTTATTGACCTGATAGGGAATCTCGTGGACGATGATGCGGGTGCGGTTCTGACCGAATTCCTCAAAATCCGTCCGGGCGCGCATGGTCACGCGGCCGCGGCCGGTGGCATAGGCGGCGCGGATGCCCGCACGGCCGAGAATCAGTCCGCTGGTGGGAAAATCCGGGCCCTGCACGTGCTCCATGAGATCGGCCAGCGTCGCTTCGGGATTATCCAGAATGCACAGGCAGGCATTGATGACCTCGCGCAGATTGTGCGGAGGGATATTTGTTGCCATGCCGACGGCGATGCCGGACGAGCCGTTGACCAGCAGGTTGGGGAAGCGGCTGGGCAGCACGCGCGGCTCCTTGCGGCTTTCGTCGAAGTTGGGATCCCAGTCCACGGTGTCCTTGTCCAGATCGCGCAGCATCTCATTGGAGATCTTGCTCAGGCGCGCCTCGGTATAACGGTAGGCCGCGGGGGGGTCGCCGTCGACGGAGCCGAAGTTTCCGTGGCCGTCGACGAGCATATAGCGCATGGAAAAGTCCTGCGCCAGACGCACGAGGGCGTCGTAAACGCTCTGGTCGCCGTGCGGGTGGTAACGGCCCAGCACGTCGCCTACGCAGGTGGCGGATTTTTTGAACGGCCGGTCGGAGGTCAGGCCGTCTTCATACATGGCGTACAGGATGCGGCGATGCACGGGCTTCAGGCCGTCGCGCACGTCCGGCAGAGCGCGCCCGACGATGACGGACATCGCGTATTCCATGTAGCTGGTGGTCATTTCATGGACAAGCTCGGAGGTGACGATGTTCTGCTGGGGATAGAGAATATCCTCCGGCTTGTAATCCTTCTTATGGTGTGCCAAACGCTCTCCTCCTTAATAGTCCAGATTCGCGACGTAGCGCGCGTTCTGCTCGATGAATTCCTTGCGCGGCTCGACCTTCTCGCCCATGAGCAGGGTGAAGGTCTCGTCGGCCCGGATGGCGTCCTCCAGACAGATGCGGCGCAGCGTGCGGGTCTCGGGGTTCATGGTCGTTTCCCACAGCTCGTGGGGGTTCATCTCGCCCAGACCCTTGAAGCGGCTGATGCCGACATTGACATTGGGATTGCCGCCGCGCAGCTCCGCGGAGATGGCGTCGCGCTCCTCATCGGAATAGGCGACGCGCGTGACGTTCTTGCCGCGCGTGAGCTTATACAGGGGCGGCACGGCGGAATAGACATAGCCCTGCTCGATGAGCGGCCGCATGAAGCGGAAGAAGAAGGTCAGAAGCAGCGTGCGGATGTGCGCGCCGTCGACGTCGGCGTCGGCCATGATGACGATCTTATGATAGCGGAGCTTTTCAAGGTTGAATTCCTCGCCGATGCCGGCGCCCAGCGCGGTGATGACAGGCTGTAGCTTGTCGTTGCCGATGACCTTGTCCTCTCTGGCCTTCTCCACGTTGAGCATCTTGCCCCACAGGGGCAGGATGGCCTGAAAGCGCGAGTCGCGCCCCTGCGTGGCGGAGCCGCCTGCGGAGTCGCCCTCGACGATGTAGATTTCGGTCAGGGTGGGGTCGGTCTCGTTGCAGTCGCGCAGCTTATCCGGCATGGCCGCGCCGCCGAGGGCGGTCTTGCGGCGGATGGATTCGCGCGCCTTGCGCGCGGCCTCGCGGGCGCGGTTGGCGGTCATGGCCTTATCGAGGATTGTCCGCGCAATGGCGGGGTGCTCCTCAAAGAATTCCGTGAGCTGGGTGTTGACGATGTTATCGACCAGCGTGCGGATATAGGCGTTGCCGAGCTTGGCCTTGGTCTGCCCTTCAAACTGCGCGTCCGTCAGCTTGACGGAGATGACCGCGGTCAGACCTTCGCGGCAGTCCTCGCCGGAAACCTTGTCGGCGTCGGTCTTGATGATGCCCATCTTCATGCCGTAGGCGTTCAGCACGCGCGTCAGAGCCGTCTTGAAGCCCGTCTCGTGCATACCGCCCTCCGGCGTATGGATGTTATTGGCAAAGGAAACGATGGTTTCGTTGTAGGAATCGTTATACTGCATCGCGACCTCGGCCTCGGCGTTGTTCTTCGTGCCTGCGATGTAGATGACCTCTTCGTGCAGCGCCGTCTTGTGGCGGTTGTACCACTGGACGAACTCGCGGATGCCGCCCTCGTAGCACATGGCGGCGGAGGGGCCGTCCTCGGTGCGCGCGTCGCGGATGGTGATGTGCAGGCCGGCATTCAGGAAAGCCTGCTCGCGCATTCTGGCGTGCAGCGTCTCGTAGTCGTAGACCAGCGTGTCGAACATCTCGGGGTCGGGCTTGAAGGTGACGATCGTGCCGTGGCGCTCCGTATTGCCGATCACGCGCATTTCCTGCGTGATATGGCCGCGGGAGAACTTCATCTGATAGATTTTGCCCTCTTTATGGACCTCCACCTCCAGCCATTCGGACAGCGCGTTGACAACGGACGCGCCCACGCCGTGCAGACCGCCGGAGACCTTATAGCCCCCGCCGCCGAATTTGCCGCCTGCGTGCAGGACGGTGTAGACGACCTCCAGCGCCGGCCGGCCGGTCTGCGCCTGGATATCCACGGGGATGCCGCGGCCGTCGTCCTCGACGGTGATGGTATCGCCGGGATTGATCGTTACGACGATATGCTTGCAGAAGCCCGCAAGCGCTTCGTCGATAGCGTTATCCACGATCTCGTAGACGAGGTGATGCAGACCGCTCGACGAGGTCGAGCCGATATACATACCGGGGCGCTTGCGCACCGCCTCCAAGCCCTCCAGAACTTGAATTTGCGAAGCGTCATATTCCTGTTCTACCTTGGTATTGAGCAGTTCTTCAGACATTCAGATTCTCCTTATCATTCGCATTTTCCGCCGGCTGCGGGGAAGCCGGGGAAGATGACAGTTTCATCATTGCGGGAGCCGTTCCTATCCCCGTTTCAGGCGTTTTTCCAGCGCGGCGGCATTGAACTGCGTCAGATAGATGCGCTCCATGCCGAATTCCTCCGTCAGAACAAAGCTCTTCGGGAGCTCGCCGGACACATCCACCACGCCGCCCAGCTCCTCCGCGCGGCGCAGCAGTTCGCGCGTCCGCTTGGAACAGGTCGTGTTGTCCAGATCAAAAACGCCGATCACGGCGCGGTCGCGCACGGCCATATCGCCGCCGATGGATAGATACATGCTTAGCCTCCGATCGTGCCGTCCGTGACGGTCAGCACCTGTCCCAGCTTCGTCAGCCGGTCGGTCTCGCAGCAGGTGATGAACACCTGCCCGGTTTTGAGCTGATTGAGCACAAAATCCTGCCGCCCGGCGTCCAGCTCGGACAGAACGTCGTCCAGCAGCAGCACCGGCTCCTCGCCGGCGTCGCGGCGCAGCAGCTCGCGCTCGGCCAGCTTGACGGAAATCGCCGCGGTGCGCGTCTGCCCCTGCGAGGCAAAGGCCGCGACGGACAGACCGTTGATTGCCGCCTCAAAATCATCCTTATGCGGCCCGGAGAGGCACTGCGCGCTCTCCAGCTCGGCCCGGGCGTGGCTCTCCTGATGCGCCCGGAGCTGCGCGCGCAGCGTGTCCGGCGGGGCAAAGGGATCGTCAATATTGGATACCGTGCGGTAGGTCAGCGTGAGTGTTTCCGCGCCGCCGGAAAACTCTGCATGGTAGGCCGCAGCAGCCTCCTGCAAGGATTTCAGATAGCGTGCGCGGTAAGAGATCACCAGTGCGCCGACCTGCGCCATGCGCGCGTTATACTCCGGCAGGACATCCAGAAGGCCGGGCGTTTCATACTGCGCGCGCAGCAGCGCCGATTTCTGCTCCAGAAGCCGCTGATATTCCGTCAGCGCGGCCTCGTAATTCGGCCGGATCTGGCAGATCATGGCATCGAGCAGCCTGCGCCGGGGCGCGGCGCCTTTTCGCAGAACCAGAAGATCCTCCGGGCAGAACAGCACCGTATGCAAAACGCCCGTGAACTCCGCGGCAGTTTTCTGCTTCACGCCGTTGAGCCAGAGGCGGCGCGGCCGCCGCCCGGAAAAGAGCGCCGCCCGCAGGGTCTGCTCCCGTTCCTGCGCGAACACCTCGGCGGAGAGCTCCGCAAACTCCGCGCCGAAGCGGATGAGCTCCTGCTCCCTGCGCGTGCGGAAGGAATGTCCCGCCGAAAGATAATAGATTGCTTCCAGAAGATTCGTCTTGCCGTTGGCGTTGCCGCCGACGAGCAGATTCACGCCGGGGACAAAGTCCGCCCGCGATTCGCGGTAGTTGCGGAAGTCCCGCAGAGCAAGGCTATTGAGTTGCATCCGTGACCAGATATTCCGCACCGTCGAAGCGGACGCTGTCGCCGGGGCGCAGCTTTTTGCCGCGCATGGTGCAGGTTTCGCCGTTGACCTCGACCTCGCCGTTCTGGATGAAATTCTTCGCCATTCCGCCGGAACCGGCGGCGTTGGCCAGCTTCAGGAAGCTCTCCAGCTTGATAAACTCCGTCGTGATCGGGACGGAGATCCGTTCGGCGGAAACGCGCCGTACTCGAACTTTCATTGGGGTTCCTCTTTTCGTGGGATTTTCGGGAAATATATCAGGCGTTGCGCAGGCGGACGGGCAGGACCATATAGGCAAAGGTCGGCTTTGACCGGTCGCAGGGCGTCAGCACGATGGGACTCAGGCCGTTTTGCAGCTCCAGTGTGACCTCCTCATCCGGCACGGCGCGCAATGCGTCAAGCAGATACCGGCACTGGAAGCCGATCTCCAGTTCGCCGCCGTTTCCTGCGATGGAACAGGTATCATGCGCGGAGCCGATGGTATTGGAAGTGCGGAAATCCGCGACGTCCTCGCCGAACACGCAGCGCACGGGGCTCTTGACCTTCTCCGAAACGATCAGGCCGACGCGCTCGATGGAGCTGGTCAGCTCTGCGACGTTCGCCGTCAGGATGGTCTGGCTGTTGGCCGGCACGACGCGGCGCCAGTCGATAAATTCGCCATCCAGGATACGGCAGACGAGCGTTGCGTCGCCGATCTCAAAGAGGATGTGCTTCGCGCCCAGCGTGAAGCGGACGGGCTCGTCGCTGTCCTCAAGGATTTTCTCGACCTCCTTCAGGCCGGATGCGGGAACGACGAACTTCAGCTCCTGGCCGAAGGGCTCGTCGCTGAAATACGTCCGCCGGGCCAGACGGAAGCTGTCCACCGCGACCATATTGATGCAGTCGTCCCTGACCTCCATCAGGCAGCCCGTATGCACGGGGCGCGCCTGATTTTCAGATACGGAGAAGATCGTTCCGCCGATCATCTCGCGCAGCACGTGCTGCGGCAGGGAAACGGCCTTCTCGGAATCGACCTCCGGGAGATCGGGGTAATCGTCCGGATCCATGGCCGTGATCTGGAAGGAGGAAGCGCCGCCGCGGATGGAAACGTGCAGCCCGTCGTCTACGCTGATGCAGACCTCCTCATCCGGCAGCTTGCGCACGATGTCAAAGAACAGGCGCGCGGGCATGACGCAGGAGCCGGCCTCCGTCACCTGCGCGCCGACGCGCACGGTGATGCCGGTTTCCAGATTGAAGCCGGTGAGATGCAGCGAAGTGCCGGCGCGGACGAAGATGCCCTCCAGGCAGGGAATGGTGCTCTTCTGCGCGACGGTTCGCGCGGCCAGAGAGATGGCACTCGTGAGCAGCGCTTTTTCACAGGTAAACTTCATATCGTTCCTCGCTTTCTCTCTATCTAAAAGATAGGAAGGATTCTTTTCAGTATTAGTGTTAATAGTCGAAAGTTATGTGCAAAACCCGAAAAACGCTTAGAACCGCAAGGGACGGCAATTCACAGGCGGCTGTGCAGACGCAAGGAAGTTATTGACAGCTTCTTTGCAAAAGATTCCGCAAAAAGTTTTGCACAGAAAAGTACCGCACATCTGCACAGGCATCTGTGCAGAGAATCAGAGCCGCGAATTGATGTTTGAGGTGATATCGCGGATGTTATCCTGCAGGCCGTTTGCGGTGTTGCCGAGATCCTGTTCGACGCGGCGGAGACTGTAAAGAACGGTGGTGTGGTTCTTGCCGAATTCCTTGGCGATGTCCGGAAGCGAGAGATTCGTCAGCTTGCGGATGAGGTACATGGCGATCTGCCGCGCTTCGGCCGTGCCCTTATTCTTCTGCGTGCTGCGCAGGGTACTCTCCTCAATGGAGTAGAAACGGCAGACCTCGCTGATGATCAGCTCCGGCGTCGGCACGGTCTGCGCCTTGCCCTTGTACATATCCTTGATCGCGCGGGAGACATTGGCGATGTCCATCTTCATGCCGTCCAGATCGTGATAGCATTTGATCTTATTGACGGTGCCCTCAATCTGGCGGACGTTATTGGTGATATTCTCGGCGATGTAGCCGCAGACCTCGTCCGGCATCTCCAGCCCAAGGGACATGGCCTTGTTTTTCGTGATGGCCCAGCGCGTTTCGTAATCGGGCGGCTGAATGTCCACAATCAGGCCCCATTCAAAGCGGGTGCGCAGGCGGTCTTCCAGCAGGGCCATATCGCCCGGCACGCGGTCGGAGGTCAGGACGATCTGGCACTTGTTTTCGTACAGCGCGTTGAAGGTATGGAAGAATTCCTCCTGCGTGGAGTTTTTGCCGGCAATGAACTGGATATCGTCGATGAGGAAGAGGTCGGCGCTGCGGTATTTGTCGCGGAATTCGAAGTTCTTGCCGATGCGCAGCGCTTCAAGAAATTCATTGATAAACTGGTCGCCTTTGATGTAGACGATGTTGTAGTCCGGGTGCTTCTGCTGGATGCGGTTGGCGATGGCGTAAAGCAGGTGCGTCTTGCCGAGGCCGGACTGGCCATAGATAAACAGCGGGTTATACGCCGTGGTGCGCTCCTCTGCGACGGCCTCCGCCGCGGAAAAGGCGTGCTTATTCGATGAGCCGACCACGAAGGTGTCGAAGGTATACTGGGAGTTGAACTCCACGAAGGTGCGCTTGCGCTTGGTCATGGTGTACTGGGGGAGCTCGTCCTCGTCCAGCACGGTCAGCTCCACGTCCGTCTGGAACAGCTCCTGCATGGCCTGGCGGATCAGGTCGGTGTAGCGGTTAAGGATGACATCCTTGCGGAAGGGGGAGGGGGAATAGATGACCAGCTTCGATTCACTCAGCTCCACGACCTCCGCATCGTCAAAATAAGATGACACCGCAACGGCCGGGGAATGTTTCTCCAGATACGACAGAATACGCGACCAGACATAGGCGTTGGAATACATGGCCGACTCCTTTCCATGATACTTATTCATTCAAAATTTTATCACAAACCTGCCGAAAAAGCAAGGCTTATACATTATTATAAAAAGAAAAGCCCCGGATTGCCGCAGAACGTGCAAACAATCCGGGGAGAACAGAACTATTTTTTTTTGATGCGGGGAGTTTTTTAAGGCCGTTTCCTACTTCAGGGCGTTGCTGTTGTTCAGTACCGATGCGCTATAGAGAAACAGCACGTCCTGCTCTGCAAAGGTCAGAAACTGTCCCAGGCGCTCGGGCACAAGGTAACGGATATCGACCAGCGTGACCTTCGCATATTCCTCCACGAGCAGCGGCGCGATGCTGCTGCCGTAGGAATCGCGGAAAATGACAAGCTCCTTCTGCGTGCGGGCATTGGGATTTTCTATCCGCAGCAGGGATTTGGAGCCGGAGAGAAACAGCTCATAGCCGTCGCGCCCCTGCGCCGCGGCCAGATTGTAGACGCCCGTTTCGGTGTCCGTTTCGTAGTCATAGACCCGGCAGGCCTCCAGCGTTTCGCTCGTCAGATAGTTCAGCTCGTCCGGGCTGCACGGCAGAGCGGACTGCCCGGCGTAGGAACCATAAAACGGCGTGTCCAGCCGGACGGTGCGGTAGCTGTCCTTCTGCGTGCCGCCCATCGCCTCCAGGATCGTCCGCGCGGCCGGGAGCAGCGCCTCCTGCTTCCAGTGCGGGTCGGTGCGGTAGTAGCTCCCGAGCGTCAGGTCGGAGGTGAGGTCGATCTGGCGGGCATAGGGCATTTTTTCCGCCAGCAGCGCCGTTAATGCGGCGTAGTCCATCTTGGGATAGGCGGCGGAGGTGTAATAGTTCTTGTCCGGAACGACGGCGAGATAGACCTTCATTCCGCTGAGATAGGCGTCATAGACTGCCTGAAAACGCGCTGCGGCGTTCTCCACGGAGCTGACGTTCAGGGGAAAGTCCAGCTTGGAAAGATATTCCCCGTCCCGGTACAGGCCGTTATTATCGCTCTGGCGCAGGATATCCTCGGCAAAGAGCGCCTTGACCGTGCGGAATTCGCTGCGCAGCGGGAACTGATCGAGGGTGTAGCTTTCAAAATCCGTCATAAATCGACCGGAAAGAACGTTCTGCATCGTCAGTGCCGGCGCCTGCGTCAGCTTGCGGCGCTCGGAGAGGGACTCTGTGTCGTCCGGCTTGCAGATGCGCCAGACGGCAAAGCCCAGCACGAAGGACGCCGTCAGAATCAGAATCAGAAATTCCTTGATTTTTTCTTTCATACCGGCCTCCTCAGAAACGGAAATACAGGAAGGGATTGAAGGAGCCGTCAATCAGGTAGGCCGTGCAGAGCGCCAGCAGCGCGACCAGCACGAGGGGCTCCAGCACATCCGCAGCGACCGCGCAGACGCGGTTTTTCCGCAGGCCGGCAAGCAGACGCTTGGGAAGCGGCGTCGCGCCGAGCACGGCCAGAAGCAGCACGACGGCATAGCTCTTGAGATAGTAGAGGCTCTGCACGCCCGCGCCGGCCCCTGCGCCGCCGAAAAGCCCGGCAATGCGGGAGCCCGCCGCGGTAAGCGTCGGCGCGTCAAACAGCACAAAGCCCAGCAGAACGAAGAGCAGCGTATACACGCGGCCGAGGGCAGGGTGCTTTTGCAGCTTCGGCAGGAGCGCGAACTTTTCCGCGATCAGCAAAACGGCATAGAACAGGCCCCACAGCAGGAAGTTCCAGGCCGCGCCGTGCCACATGCCGGTCGCCGCCCAGACGAGCAGAAGATTGCGCAGCAGCTTCCATTTTCCCACGCGGCTGCCGCCCAGCGGGATATAGACATAGTCGCGGAACCAGGAGCCGAGGGAGATGTGCCAGCGCCGCCAGAATTCCGTGATGCTGGCCGAGCAGTAGGGATAGTTGAAGTTCTCCGAGAAGGTGAAGCCGAAAATCGCGCCCAGACCGATGGCCATGTCGCTGTAGGCCGAGAAATCAAAATAGATTTGCAGCATGAAGCCCACGGCGTAGAGCCAGTGAAAGAGCGTGTCCGGATTCTGCGCCGACTGGAAGTGCTGCACGAGCTGGCCGAGCACATTGGCGATCAGGATCTTCTTGGAAAGACCCAGCACGAAGCGCCGCGCGCCCGCCGCCGCGCCGGCGCGTGTGTGCGTGCGGGAGCGAAGCTGCGCCGCCACGTCCGTATAGCGGACGATGGGCCCGGCGATGAGCTGGGGGAACATGGCAATATAGGCCGCCAGATCAATGGGATTCTTCTGCGCCGGGGCGTCGCCGCGCCAGACGTCCACGACATAGCTCAGAATCTGGAAGGTGTAGAAGCTGATGCCGATGGGCAGCGCGATCTTCAGCGCCGGGACGGAAAGCCCCGTGACGGCCCGGAAGGAATCAAGGAAGAAGTCCGCATACTTGAAATAGGCAAGTAAAAGAAGACTCAGCGAAACGCTGAGCCAAAGAAAGACACGTGAAAGTGCCTTGCCGCGATATTTTTCGATCAGCAGGCCAAACAGATACCCCTGCGCGATGGAAAAGAGCATCAGCAGCAGATACTTCGGCTCGCCCCAGCCGTAAAAGACCAGACTGCAAATCAGCAGTACGGCGTTTTTCATCCGCCGCGGCGCCGCAAAATAGATAAGCAGCGTCGCGGGGAGAAAAACGTACAGAAAAGGAATACTCGAAAAGAGCATTATGCGATGGGAGCGTCGGCCAGAACCGTGGTGTCGGAATAGGCGGCGGACAGCTTATCGCGGAAGGTATCGACCAGATCCTCGGCGCCGAAGAGCACCACGAGGCAGCCGCTCGCGGAAGCGATGACGACCTTATCCGGGAAACCGCACATCCACTGGCGGCTCTGGATGTTCTGCTCGACCTTCTTGGCAAGCGCAGCGGCGTCCACGCCGTCCTTGAGCTGGAAGGCGCCGCAGGTGAAGGTGTTGGCGTTCATCATATGGACGAGGGAAGCGGCAGCCGTGATGCTGGAAACCTCGGCCTCCGGGAAGCCAAGCTCGCGGTCAAGCTCGGAAGCGTCGCTGATGGAAAAGACGCCCGGCTCATCTTCCTTCATGTGCTCAGGGGACAGGTCGCCGCCGGAAACGGCAAACTTCTCATCTTCACTGTGGCTGTTCCAGACAGTCTGAAGGAGAGTCAGGGGATCGACGCCGTTGGTGCTGCTGCCGGGCTCGTTGCCCTTGCTTGCGCAGGCGGCCAGAGAGAACAGAAGCGCTGCACACAGCAGCATAGCAAATACTTTTTTCATTTTGTACCTCCAAAATTTTAGATGCTTGTGGTTTGACGAACGAGTTCAGAAAAAGTTCCGTAAATAAATCAGAAAAAAATCTGATGCAGGACGGCAAGCACGTAACCTGGCAAACCAAGGAAACCTACCAGGCAGCCATGCAGGAAGGTGATGTCGATGTGAAGCCCTGTCAGGGGTGCGAGCAGATTCGACAGCGCCAGCAGAACGCAGCCGGCGGCGGTATTGATGCAGATTTTCCAGATCCAGCGGATGGGCGCGGTCAGCAGACGGATCAGCAGCACCACGGCGACGGCGGAAATGATAAAACCGAGAATTTGACTCATGAAAATTCACCTCGTTTACTGAATTTCTTCCGGAAAACCGGTTAAACTAAGCCCGGACACGGAAGGGGACGCGCGGCATTGTGTACAGATGCGATCAGGACGGCCACACCGATCGAGCGATGCTCCATAGCTTTTGTGTCAAGTGCCGCACAAAGTGTGAACGGCGCGAGCTCCTGCACGGGCGGGGTACCCCGCCCGGTACACAGGCTGCCTCTGTGCGGAAACGCCGCACGGGGGCATTTTATTCTATTTTACCCTGTTTGAGGGAAAAATACAAGGATGATTTGCGTGGTATATCCAGCGGGAAATCAGGCGAAACTTTCTCTGTGCGGCGGGCGGTCTTTCGCGCCGCGCCGCGGCATAGGCTACAGTGGGAGTTGATACCATGCATACAAAGGAGAGATTTCATCTGACCGTGCGCTGGATGTGCCTTGCGCTGCTGCTGTTCGCAGCGGTCGTGCGGCTGGCGGCGGAGCCGTCGGTGCGCAGCGGGCTGCGCGATTCGGCAGGCCGTCTGTTCAGCAGAGAAGCACTGCAAAAAACGCTGCTGCGCTTCGGCACGGGCATAGCCGAACCGGAAGAGCCGGCAGCCCCGGCGGAGAAACACTACCCCCTTCTGCGCTACACACCGCCGCGCCGGACGCGGCAGATCGTCTTCACCGCGGAGGATGCGGACCTTGTGGACATCCGCAACGCGCCGGAGGCGGAATTCGACGCCGGGGAGCTGATCACGCAGCCGCTGCGCTTTGACGCGAGCGCGGACGGGCCGCTCGTGCTGATCGTCCATACCCATGCGACCGAGGCCTACACCCCCACGGCGGAGGACGACTATGCTCCGGCGGGGGAATATCACACGGCGGACACCGCGCACAGCGTCGTGCAGGTGGGACAGGTTCTGGCCGATACGCTCACGGCCCGCGGCATCGCGGCAATCAACGACGACACCCTGAACGATCTGGAGAGCTACAGCGATTCCTATCCGCGCACGGCGGAGGTGATAGCGGGCTATCTGGAAAAATACCCTTCCATTCAGATGGTGATCGACCTGCACCGCGACGCAATCGAGGATGCGCAGGGCGGGCAGCTTGCCATGACGGCGGAGCTCGACGGCGAGGCCTGCGCGCGGCTGCTGCTGGTCATGGGGACGGATGTGTCCGGAATGTACCATCCGAACTGGCGGGATAACCTCTCCTGCGCGCTGAAGATTCAGGCGCTGGCGGAAAAGCGCGACCCCGGCTGGTTCCGGCAGCTTTCCCTGCGGTCGCAGCGGTACAATGAGCATCTGACGCCCTGCTCAATGCTTCTGGAGGTCGGAACGGCGGGCAATACGCGCAGGGAGGCCGAACGGGCGGCCGAGCGCTTCGGCAATCTGCTGGCAGATCTGATCGAAGGAGAAACCGCAGCGGAGCACCCGTAGGGAACGGCCCCGGCCGCTGTGCGTGCGCTGCGATCAATAACGCAAATGCCCGGGTTTTTACCCGGGCATTTGCAATGTCAAAAACATATCAGTGCGAATCTGCGGCTTGCAGGGCGCGGCAGGAAAACCGGCCGGACACAGCCCTGCTGTGCAGAGGCTCTGCACGGGGTTCTTACTGGCGCGTGAACACGATGGGAAGAAGGCTCTTCACCATATCCTCGTCCAGGCCGCTGAAGGAGCTGTCAATGGTGGTAAAGGTGAGCGTGTCGCCGTCGAGCGTGTAGAGGTCGTACTCTTCTTCGTCAAAGGAGTCATGATCCTCCTCAACGGTGTAGAGCTTGCCCTTTACCGCGCGGTACTTGCCCTCGGTGGTGCTGGCGGTCAGCGTGGAGGCGAGATCCTGCGCGTCGAACTGCTGGAGCAGATATTCCTCCGGCGTGCAGTTGTAGCGCTCTTCAAAGGCGGAATCAAAGGTGCTGCGGTCAAGGCCGCTGGCCTCTGCGGTTTTGTACATCTGTTCTGTCACGGCGGGGATCAGCTCCTCCATATAGGCCGAAACCGAAGCCATGGTCGCCGCGGTATCTGCGCGGACGGTGTAATGCTGCTCCGCGTCAAATTCCAGCAGAAGCGTGACGACGCAGCGGCTTTCCAACGCGAGATCCTCCATGCCAAGGCTCGACAACTGCTCGTCGATGATCTGGGTTGCGTCGAGGTCTGCTTTCCATGTGCCGACCAGGGCTTTGTTATCATCCTTGCCGCAGGCGCTCAGGCTCAGAAGCAGCGCCAGCACGACAAGAATAAGACCGAATGCTTTGAAGTTTTTCATTTCAAAAGATCCTTTCTCCATTGGTTTTGGGGTCATGGTTACTATATCAGAAATGTTCCGTGAAATCAAGCCCGTTCAGAACCGTTTCGGCCAGATGCTCGCCCTCATAGCGCAGCTTGAGGGAAAAGAAGGGCGTATGCTCCTGCATCAGCCGTAAAAAAATGCGGTCGCCCTCCCACTGCGGCAGCTTCGCAAAGTCCTCCTTCGGCACCCACTCCAGAACGCCCTCGTCGCACTCGCGCAGGCGGCCGGTGAAGCCGGTGGCGTGGAACAGGTGCATATATTCGCCCTCCCAGCGGTCGGAGACGAAGGTGATGATGCCGCAGTAGCGGAAGCCGGTCAGGGTCAGGCCGGTCTCCTCACGCACCTCGCGCAGCACGCAGTCCTCCGGGCTCTCGTTTTCCTCAAATTTGCCGCCGATGCCGATCCATTTGTCGCGGTTGAGGTCGTGCTCCTTTTTGACGCGGTGCAGCATCAGGTAGGCGCCGTCCTGTTCAATGTAGCAGAGCGAGGTGTTTTTCATGCGTCCGTCCTCTCAAAAACGATCTCGTCATATCCCGTCTGCGGGTCGTCCTGCGTGCCGAAGCGCCAGCCCTCCAGCACGCCCAGCACCAGCTCGCAGGTGGTATTGACGATGCAGCCGCGCACGAGGTGGCCGCCCACGGTGGAAAGATCCTCTTTCGACAGGGCTATGTGCAGATGGCAGCGGCCGCGGCTGACCGTGCCGTTCAGACTGACGATCTCGCAGGGCTCTGCGATCCGGCGCAGGTTCACGCCGCCCGCGTCGCGCACTTGCGCGGCACTGACGCAGCCCACGGCGGACAGAACGACGGCGGCCTCCAGGTGTTCTTTTTCGGCGAGTGCCTGGATGGAGGCGAGCAGGTCGTCCCCGCGATGCAGACGGACACAGATTGTTTTCATGGCAATGTTCCTCCAATAATTCAGATGCAGGAAACGGTTCGCAATTTCACCCGCACCCTGCGGGATGGTTCCGGATTTCGGATGCACTCTGCAAGGTGTGCGCACGAAAAAAACGTCCTGCGGGCGCGGGGAGCCGCGGCCGCAGGACGGCGGTGTTCTATTTCTCCAGCCCTGCCTTCGGCGCGGAACGGGTGATGATGCGAATGGCGTCATGCAGATTTTCCGCGCGGCAGTGCGCGCTGCCCGGTTCATGCTCGCCGTCGAGCGTCCAGTCCATGTCCTCCGGCGCCTCGATCTCGACCGAGCGGGCGGAGGTGAAGGTCAGCATGGGCGTGTGGTAATCCTGTGTGGTCAGCGCCAGCACGCAGTCATTGAGCTCCAGCAGATTCTGCGGCTTGCGCACGAGCAGCAGCTCAAAAATGCCGTCGTTCATATCCACCAGATCCTCCGAGAGCGTCAGAATCCCGGCGACCGAGGTGGAATTGCTGATCGCGCCGAAGATGTATTCATCCTCCAGCACCGTGCCGTCGTCCAGCGTGAAGCGCAGGCGGCGGCTGCGGATGTAGGCCAGCTCCTTGATGCCGCTGAGAATGTAGGCCAGATGGCCCAGCGCATTCTTGACGTTCTGCGACGTGGCATAGGACGCGCGCGTGAACGCGCCGAAGGAGGCAACATAGGAAAAGTAACGGCCGTTGAAGCGGCCGACGTCCAGCCGGCGCGGGGCGCCCCCGACGATGTCGCCTGCCGCCTCAATCAGATTCTTGGAAAGGTGCAGGCTGGCGGCGAAGTCGTTGGTGCTTCCGGCGGGCAGATAGCCGATGGGGGTGTCATGGCCGCCCTGAAGCAGCCCGGAAATGGTTTCGTTGAAGGTGCCGTCGCCGCCGGCACAGACCACAAGGTCAAACTCCGAAGCGCGCGCAGCGGCGACCCGCGTGGCATCGCCGCGGGCGGAGGTGACATAGACCGTGACGTCATAGCCGCCGCGGTTGAAGACGTCGATCACACCCGCAAGGGCGCGGCTTGCCCGTTTCTTCCCGGAGCAGGGATTCAGAATCAGAAGCAGCTTTTTCATACGCCGGACATCCTTACGATGGACAGGTGGATGGTGAGTGCGAGCACGGCGGCAATCACAAGGCCGGCGCCGAGCATCAGCCACAGCTCCTTGCCTCTCGGCTTGCGGATCTTGATGGGCAGAACAAAGCACAGGCCCGTCAGCGCGGTGAGTACGCACAGAAGGATGCCGTAGACGGAGCAGCCGAACATCTCGCGGAAGGGAAGAACCGTACCGAAGCGGCAGACGCAGATGACGGCCGTGATGCAGTAGATCAGGGGGAAGATCAGCGCCGCGGAGGTGATGGGCAGGCCGGAGTAGGTCTTGCGGCATTCGTCGGTTTCCTTCTGCCGCAGCTCCTCGGTTACATTAAAATAGGCAAGGCGAATCAGACCCGCCAGAACGTACAGCGCCGCGACAGGCCAGGAGGCGGGGTTGCCCGCCGTCAGCTTGAGGAAGATCACCGCCGGCAGCACGCCGAAGGCGACGACGTCGCACAGGGAGTCGATCTGGATGCCGAAGGACTTTTCGTCCTCGGTGCGGTTGCGCTTGGTGCGCGCGACCTTGCCGTCGAACATATCGCACAGGCCGCAGAAGAGAAGGCAGCCCGTGGCAAAGAAGGGATGCTCCGTCAGGGAAAAGCCGACGCCGAAGATGGCGGAAACCAGGCTGAGATAGGTCAGAACGACCGTATAATCATAAAAACCAATCATTATTATATCTCCTCGCAAAAAGCGCGGCAAAACGCCGAGTAAAAACTCATGTCTACTTATTATCCCTTATTTCGGGCTTTTTGTCAAGACCGCCCGTCCTTCACATGAGCCCTTATAGGACGGGAACCGGGGAAATTCAGACAAATGCCGCCGTTTGCCTAAATTTCGGATACCTTTTTTCTGCTGTCTGATTTTTCGGCAGGCGGAGGGCATTGCCCGTTTTCAAATTCCGCCGCAGGGGATATACTTGGGACAGAAATCAAGGGGAGGCGTTCGGTATGCGTTCCGTAACACCAATGAAAACGGCGAAAATCGGTTATATTGTTCTTTCCGCCGTGCTGTGCGCTCTGGGTCTGATTCTGATCCTGTTTCCGGAGTTTTCCGGATCCATGCTGGGTGTGGCCTGCGGGGTCGTGATGATTCTGTTCGGCATCGTCAAGCTGGTCGGTTATTTTTCCAGAGATCTCTACCGGCTGGCCTTTCAGTATGATCTCGCCTGCGGCTTTCTTCTGATTCTGCTGGGCGCGGTGATGCTGCTGCGGCCGGACAGCCTGCTGAATTTCATCTGTGTTGCGCTGGGCATCTACATCCTGACCGACGGTCTGTTCAAAATTCAGATCGCCGTGGACGCCAAACGCTTCGGCCTGCGCGGCTGGTGGCTGATTCTGACGGAGGCGATCCTCGCCGCGATCCTCGGCCTGCTGCTGATCTTCCGCCTGTCGGATTCTGCCAAGGTGCTGACCGTCATGCTGGGCGTCACGATGCTGGCAGAGGGAATCCTGAACCTCAGCACCGTCATCACGGCGGTGAAGATCGTCAGGAACCAGAAGCCGGACGTCATTGACGCTGAATTCTATGAAAGTGAGGAATGACAGAATATGCGATTTTCCAAAGCGGTCGTCAAGGGCCGCGTTCCGATCCTGATCGTCACGCTGCTGCTGATGATCCCCGCCGTGCTGGGTATGGTGGGCACGCGGATCAACTATGATATGCTCGACTACCTGCCGTCGGACATGGATACCGTCGTCGGACAGGAGCTTTTGAAAGAGGACTTCGGCAAGGGCGCCTTCTCCTTCATCATTCTGGAGGATATGCCCGCGAAGGATGTGGTCGCCCTCAAGGAGAAAATCGAGAAGGTCGATCATGTTGAAACCGTCCTCTGGTATGACGATCTTGCGGACATCTCGGTTCCCATGGAGCTGCTTCCCGAAAAGGTCTGGAAGGAATTCAACACCGACCACTCCACCATGATGGCCGTGTTCTTTGACTCCGCAACCTCCGAGGATGTGACCATGGACGCCATCCGCGCCATCCGCTCCATCGCCGGCAAGCAGTGCTTCGTATCCGGTATGTCCGCGCTGGTCACCGACCTGAAGGACCTGTGCGAAAAGGAAGAACCAATCTACGTCGGCCTTGCCGTTCTGTGCGCCTGCGCCGCGATGATGCTCTTCCTCGACGGCTGGCTGGTTCCCTTCGTGTTCCTCGCCAGCATCGGCATGATGATCCTGCTGAACCTCGGCACGAACTATTTCTTCGGCGAGATCTCCTACATCACCAAGGCGCTGTCTGCGGTCTTGCAGCTCGCCGTCACGATGGACTATTCCATCTTCCTCTGGCACAGCTACAATGAGCAGCGCACGCACTGCGCCGACAACAGGGAAGCCATGGCCAAAGCCATCCACGAGACGCTGACCAGCGTGATCGGCTCCTCCGTGACGACCATCGCGGGCTTCGCTGCACTGTGCTTTATGTCCTTCACCCTGGGCAAGGATCTGGGCATCGTTATGGCCAAGGGCGTGCTTCTGGGTGTGCTCGGCTGCGTCACGGTACTGCCGTCTTTGATCCTCGTGCTCGACAAGCCCCTGCAAAAGACCAAGCACCGCTCCATCCTGCCGAAGATGAACGGCCTTGCCCGCGGCGTGACGAAGGTGTTCCCGGTGTTCCTCATCATCTTTGCGCTGCTGGTGTACCCGGCCTACTACGGCTATGACAAGACCAACGACGAGGTCTACTACGACATGGGCCAGTGCCTCCCGGAGGATATTGAGTATGTCATCGCAAACTCCAAGCTCTCCGAGGAATTCAACATCGCCTCGACGCACATGGCGCTCGTGAATGCCGATCTGCCCGCCAAGGACGTGCGGAATATGATAAACGAGATGGATAAGGTCGAGGGCGTCAAATATGTGCTGGGACTGGAATCCGTCCTCGGCTCCCGCGTGCCGGAGGAGATCCTGCCCGAGCGCCTGGTCAAAACGCTCAAGAGCGGCAACTGGGAGCTGCTGCTCATCAACTCGGAATACAAGGTCGCAAGCGACAAGGTCAACGAGCAGATCGACAGCCTGAACGCCGTCCTCAAAAAGTACGACGAAAACGGGATGCTCATCGGCGAGGCGCCCTGCATGAAGGATATGATAGAAACGACCGATCATGACTTCCAGGTTGTCAACACCGTATCCATCCTCGCAATCTTCCTTATCATCATGATCGTTGAGAAGAGCCTCTCCCTGCCCTTCCTGCTGATCGCGGTCATCGAGCTGGCCATCTTCATCAACCTCGGCCTGCCGCATTACCTCGGGCAGTCGCTGCCCTTCATTGCTCCGATCTGCATTTCCACCATTCAGCTCGGCGCGACGGTGGACTACGCCATCTTAATGACCACCCGCTATAAGTCCGAGCGCGCGCTGGGACGCAGCAAGCGCGATTCGGTCACTACGGCGCTGGCCACGTCCATCCCGTCGATCATCGTCAGCGGTATGGGCCTGTTTGCGGCGACCTTCGGTGTCGCGCTCTACTCTGACATCGATATCATCAGCTCCATGTGCATGCTGATGGCGCGCGGCGCCGTGATCAGTATGCTGAGTGTTATCTTCATCCTGCCGGCGCTTCTGATGCTGTGCGATCCGCTCATCCGCGTCACCACGCTGGGCATGAAATCCAAGAATAAGGTTACGGAGGGAAAGTGAACATGAAAAAATCGTTCTTAAAGCCGCTGGCGCTGGGTCTGTGCGCTGCGGTGTGTGTCACAAGCGTCGGCGCGACGGCGTATGCCCGCGGTGCGATGCAGAAAAAGCAGGAACCGGTCAGCGCTCCGGCGCAGACGGTGTCCGCAGTCAATCAGGAAGAAGCCGAAGTCCCGCAGAAGGACGAGACGGTTTACGTGCTGGCCGGCGCAGATGGCACCGTCCGGAAGATCATCGTCAGCGACTGGATTCAAAATACCCTCGGCAGCAGCACGCTGACGGATTCCTCCGAGCTGGAGGATGTGGAGAACGTCAAAGGTGACGAGGGCTACACCATGGACGCCTCCAATGCCCGCGTCTGGGACGCGGCCGGAAAGGACATCTACTATCAGGGCAACATCGAAAAGGAGCTGCCCGTCACGCTCAAGGTCAGCTATACGCTGGACGGCAAATCCGTCACGCCGGAGGAGCTGGCCGGCAAGAGCGGCAAGGTCGTCATCCGCTATGACTATCAGAACAACCAGTACGAAACCGTCACCGTGAACGGCAGGCAGGAGAAAATCTATGTTCCCTTCGCCATGCTGACCGGTCTGCTTCTCGACACGGACACCTTCTCCAATGTGGAGGTTTCCAACGGCAAGCTCATCAATGACGGCAGCCGATACATCGTCGCAGGGCTGGCGCTGCCCGGTATGCAGGAGAGCCTCGGCATCGACCGCGATACGCTGGAGATCCCGGATTATGTCGAGATCACGGCGGATGTCAAGAATTTCTCCATGATGAACACCGTTACCCTCGCGACCAACGAGGTATTCAACAAGCTGGACTCCGCAGAGCTGGACTCCGCGGACGACCTCAAGGACTCCCTCGGCGACCTGACGAGCGGGATGCAGCAGCTTCTCGACGGCTCGTCTGCCCTGTATGACGGCCTGTGCACGCTGCTGGAAAGCTCCCAGACGCTGGTTTCCGGCATCAACCGCCTTGCAGCGGGCGCGCAGCAGCTCTCCGGCGGCCTGAACGAGCTGGACAGCCACTCCGCAGAACTGAACGCCGGTTCCGCGCAGGTGTTCCAGTCGCTGCTGTCCATGGCGGACGGAAAGCTGGCCGAGGCCGGCCTGACCGTCCCGCAGCTCACGATCGACAACTATCCCGAAGTCCTCAACGGTGTGCTTGCACAGCTTGATGAGACGAATGTCTACCAGACCGCGTATCAGACGGCGCTTGCCACCGTCACTGCGGCGGTCGATGCCAAGATGGATGAGATCACCGCAGGTGTGACGCAGGCCGTGCAGGCAGGCGTCAAGGAAGAGGTCCTTGCGGCCTACCGTGTGCAGGTCGTCGCGGGCTACCGCAAGCAGGCGCTTGCACAGGTTTTGCAGGCCATGGGCATTACCGAGGAGATCTACAACGGCGATGAGGCGGTCAAGGCGCAGGTCGATGCCAAGGTTGACGCACTGGTTGCGCAGGCCGAGGAAAACGGCACCATCGACGCGCTGGTGACCAAGGCCGAAAAGGACGGCACCATCGACGCGCTGGTCGCCCGGCAGATGCAGACCGAGAAGGTCAAGGCGCTCATCGCCGGGAATGTGGAAAAGACCCGTCAGCAGAAGATTGACGAAACCATGAATTCCCCCGAGGTGCAGGCGAAGATCACCGCGGCACTGGAGCAGGCAAAATCCGGCGCGGCGAGCATCAGCGCCCTGAAGGAGCAGCTTGACAGCTACAACACCTTCTACACCGGCCTGCGCGCCTATACCGCCGGTGTCTCCTCCGCAGCCAGCGGCGCGCAGGAGCTCTACAGCGGCATCCTGACCATGAAGAACGGCGCGCCCGCGCTGGTCAGCGGCGTGACGCAGCTTCGCGACGGCGCGATGCAGCTCTCCGACGGTCTGAAGGAATTCAACGAAAAGGGTGTGCAGAAGCTGGTCGATCTGGTCGAGGACGATCTCGACGGACTGCTTGAGCGCGTGAAGGCGATTGCAGACGTGTCGAAGAACTACCGCAGCTTTGCGGGCATCTCCGAGGACATGGACGGTCAGGTGAAGTTCATCTACCGCACCGATGCCATCGGCGACTGATACTGATTTCTGATTAAAATATTTAATCAAGAATCCCGTATGCTGCGCACACTCGCATCGTGCGAATGCACGCTGCGCCGTCTCATGCAGAATCT
>CABSBF010000019.1 GCA_902475855.1 uncultured Eubacteriales bacterium | reverse complement strand
TAGATAAATCAGTCTGAGTGGGAATGTGAAAAAATGAAAATCATCCACATGATCTCCGGAGGAGATGTGGGCGGCGCAAAGACACATGTGCTGTCCCTCTTGGAAGGTCTGAACAAAACCGAAGAGGTGCACCTGATCTGCTTTGCTGAGGGGGACTTTGCGCAGGAGGCACGGCGGCGAGGAATCGCCACCACCGTCCTGAGTGATGGCTCCCTGTTTTGCGTGCGCCGCCGGATTCTTGCCATGATCTTTCACGACGGATATCAAATCATCCACTGTCACGGCGCACGCGCCAATCTGATGGGAATGCTGCTGCGAAGCCGAGCGGGAGTTCCCGTTATTTCCACCATCCACAGTGACTATCGTCTGGATTACATGGGGCGTCCCTTTGCGGCTCTCGGCTATGGCACAATCAATAAGATCGCGCTGCGGCACATGGATGCATGGATTGGCGTTTCGGACGGAATGTCCCAGTTGATGATCTCCCGGGGGTTTAATCCTCAGCGCATTTTCACGCTGTATAATGGCATCGACTTCTCTATCCGGCCGAAGTACCCGCCGCGGGAGGAATATCTTCAGTCTTTGGGTGTCAATTTGGAGCCGGGCAGTGTGGTATTCGGCATCGCAACCCGCATCTCTCCCCTGAAGGACATGGCCACATTACTGCGGGCTTTTGCCGCCGCGCTTCGGACGCATCCGCACATTCGGCTCGTGATCGCGGGCGACGGGCCGCAGGAAACGGAAATGAAGGCACTTGCTGCCAAACTGTGTCCTGCCGGGACGGTGTGCTTTGCCGGATGGATCCGCGAGATCAACCGGTTTTATCATGCACTGGATGTCAATCTGCTGACCTCGCTTTCCGAAACCTTCCCCTATGCCCTGACGGAAGGCGCACGGATGTCTTGTGCAACGATCTCCACCGATGTCGGCGGGATTCCCTATTTGATTGATGACGGAGTAAACGGCCTGCTTTTCCATCCGAAGGACGTGCAAAAGCTCACGGAGCATATCTGCTATTTTGCCTCCCATCCGCAGGAGCGCAGCGCAATGGGGAATGCCCTATATGCAAAGGCCAAAAGAATGTTTTCTTTTGACACAATGGTGCACACACAAAAGAAATACTATGAGGTCATTGCCCGGCGAGCAAAGCGTCCGCCGCTGCTGCGCGACGGCGCGGTGATCTGCGGCGCTTACGGCTTGGGCAACGGCGGAGACAACGCGATCCTGGAGGCAATCGTTGCCCAGCTTAAGGACATTGACCCGGATTTGCCCATCTGCGCACTTAGCCGCAACCCGAGGGAAACTCGCCTTAGTGCACATATCAGCGCGGTCTATTCCTTCCGCTTTCTCCGGATCCTCCGCCTGCTGCGTACTTCTAATCTGTTTCTCAGCGGCGGCGGTACACTTTTGCAGGATGCAACCAGCACGCGCTCTCTTATGTACTATCTTCTGATGCTCCGTCTGGCGCACGATGCCGGCAACCGTGTGATGCTCTATGGCTGCGGCGCGGGCCCGATTCAGAAGGAGCGCAACCGCAGGCGCACGGCGCATGTGCTCGACCGGTGTGTGGATGTCATCACCGTCCGTGACGGATACTCTGCCGATTTTTTGCAGAACTTGGGAGTTACCGTGCCGCGTATTCATATCACTGCCGATCCGGCGCTTCTGAGTCAACCACTTGCAGAGGATGCGGCCCGCAGCTATCTGCTGCGCTGTGGTGTCGAAGCAGACAAGAAATACGCCATGCTTGCGCTGCGCACATGGGACGGGGCTGCGCGGAAGATTCCAGCTTTTGCTGCGGCTGCGGAGTATCTCTACCGCGACTGCGGCCTGATTCCTGTCCTGTATTCCATGGAGAAAAAGTCTGACCTGCCCATGGTGCGTGCGGTGGCGGCGAAGCTGCACTGTCCCTATTTGATTTTGGAGGCAGGAAACAATGCTGGCGAAATCCTTACTCTGGTTCGCCGGATGTCGCTTGTTATCTCCATGCGCCTGCATACATTGGTTTTTGCCTCCGGGCAGGGCGTTCCACTCGTCGGTATCGTCTATGATCCGAAGGTCAGCGCCTTCCTCGATCATCTCGGTCAGGACCTCTATCTTTCGCTTTCGGAAACCAATGCTGCCGCGCTCTGCGACCTTATTGACGCGGCACTGGCCGAACGGCACTTTGAACGGGAGAATATCCGTCATCTGCGCCGTCTGGCAAACAAAAACGAATAAGTTCTGCGCAACCTGCTGGATGAAGAAGAGCTTCCTCATTTATAATTTCTTATTCAAAGGAGAACTTACCATGAAAAAAACCATTGCCATTCTGCTGAGCCTGCTTCTGCTGTTTTCGTTGGCGGCATGCGCCGCAAAGGGAGAGACAAAAGCCTTCACCTTTGAGGTGACGCACGGCGACGGTACGGTCAAAACTTTTGAGATCAGTACCGATGCTGCCAACCTTGCCGAAGCCCTGACGAAGGAAGGCCTGATCTCGGAGAGCGCCGAGAGTGCCGGCCTGTATGACATGATCGACGGCGAACTGGCCGACTGGAACGACAATGAAGCTTGGTGGTGCATTTCCAAGGACGGAACTGCACTTTCCGTCGGCATGAAGGAAACGCCCGTGGAAGATGGCGCGCATTATGAGGCCGTCCTGACCCACGGCTTTGGAGCCTGATGCACCGAATCCATTACACAGTGCGGCGGCGCAGTTAAAGCGCCGCCGCACAATTTTGTTTATTTTACGATACGCGGCTGTGTTTGGTTTGACGGCATTATGAAATTTTGAATATTATTTCATCACTTTTCTTTGAATCTCTACAGGAAGAAGACGACTTTGCAATTTATAGTGGAATTATGCTGGGCGTGCAATGGCTTTTTGCGTTTCTCAGGCGTTACTGTTTTGAGCATGCTAACGGAATGTATGTGAATTGATATACAAAAAATCAAAATATTCACAAAAATTTGTAAATTACATTACAAAAACAGTTTACAAACCGTAACCGACATGATATACTGTTTAAGGTGATATGGAAGTCACTGCACAGTGCCTTGTGTAGTTACTTCCTAAACGCTCATCGGCCACCCGCAAGCAGCCGAAATATAAAGAAAGCAGGGAAGAATTATGCCTCAATTCGTTCAGTCCGAACAACAGAAAGAGCTCATCAATTCTCTGGTTCAGGAACTTCCTGCCTACCGGAAGAAGATGCGCATGTCCCAGGCGGAGCTTGGTGACGCAGTAGGCAAGAGCCGTCAGAAGATTTCCGAGATGGAGCGCGGCGCAGCGCCCCTTGGCTGGGATACTTATCTCGCCATTCTGATGGTGCTCGGCGCACATGGCGTGCTGGAGCCCAGAGGCCGTGACGCAGAGCGTCTGGCTGCGACCGGCCGTTTGATTGGCGGCCGTATCCGTCTGTAAGTTCGCGTGAAAAAGCAGAGGCAGTGCTGCCTCTGCTTTTTCTTTTCCGTTTCGACGGAAAAACCGGCTTCATTCTTTCGCGGCTGTGTCAAATTCGGACGATAATCATACGATGAAGTGGGAGGGAGCTTCAATGTATGATTATTTTTTTACCTTTCGATCAATTACGGCAGCGCAGAACGGCGCGAAGCAGTTGGAAAAGGCAGGAATCATCGCCGTGACGGTAAGGACACCCAGAAACCTTCAAAAGCAGGGCTGCGGCTATAGCCTGCGTGTGCGTGCAGCACACTTTCGCACTGCACAGCAGATTCTGACGCAGGCCGGCGCCGGATTCCGCAAAATCTACACCCGCCTTCCGAATGGGACTTGGCAGGAGGTGCAGATATGATCTATTTTGACAGCGCGGCAACGACTCTGCAAAAGCCGCCGGAGGTGGCAAGAAATACGGCAATGACGATAAGAAGCTGTGGCAGTGTGGGGCGCGGCGGTTATCCGGCAGCGATGGCGGCGGCCGAAACGGTCTATCGGTGCCGCGTGCTTGCGGGGCGGCTCTTTGATGCGGAACCGGAGCAGGTGGTTTTCACCATGAATGCTACGCATGGGCTGAATATTGCCATTCGCTCTCTTGTGCCGGCCGGCGGACGGGTTGTAATTTCCGGCTTTGAGCACAACGCCGTGATGCGGCCGCTGCATGCGCTGGGCGCACAGCTTCGGATTGCCGGACAAAGACTGTTTGACCCGTCGGACACGCTCGCGCAGTTTGAGCGGCTGTTGGATTCCGAGACGCAGGCGGTTGTCTGCACCTGCGTGTCAAATGTATTCGGATATATCCTGCCATATAAAGAAATTGCGGAACTGTGTCTGGAGCGAGGGATTCCACTGATTCTTGATGCGTCTCAGGCGGCAGGCGCACTGCCAGTCTCGCTGAAAGCCACCTGCGCAGACTTTATAGCGATGCCGGGCCACAAGGGACTTTATGGTCCGCAGGGGACGGGGCTTCTCCTTTGCAGAAACGGCGGGGAGCCGCTGACGCAGGGTGGAACGGGCAGCAATTCAGCCGATTTGGAAATGCCGGATTTCCTACCGGACCGCCTGGAGGCCGGAACGCACAATGTTTGCGGGATCGCCGGGCTGGCAGAAGGTTTGCGCTTTGTCCTGCGTAGGACGCCGAAGGGAATTTTTGCTCATGAGCAGCGGCTGCTGCACAGACTGTACGATGTTACACAGGGAGTGCCGGGAATTTGTCCTTTTTTCGGAAGTCCGCAGGCTGCGGTGGCCTCTTTTGTTACGGAAATGATGGATTGCGAGGAGGCGGCAAGACTGTTGGCCAGCGAGGGCATCGCCGTCCGTGCGGGGCTGCACTGCGCACCGACAGCGCACGAGAGCGCGGGAACGCTTACGACGGGGACGGTTCGCGTGAGCTTCTCCGCATTTAATACGGAGGCGGAGGTCGACCGCTTTGCCGCCGCCTGCGGCAAAGTATTTTCCGGCGGCAAGGAAAATCAGCGGATTCCCACTTGCTATTGCGGCAAAAATCGGATATAATCTAAAAGATAAAGTAGGGGTTCTGTGGCCGCATGCCCGGAGAGCCTCATACGCAATGAGCGGAGTTTTATTATGGAAGCTATCATCAATTTCTTTAAGGAGTTTGCCGCGCTGGTACCGACGATCCAGATCATGGATATCGTGGATATTCTGGTTGTGGCGTTTGTAATTTATAAGGTTATTCTGATGCTCCAGACGACGAGCTCCTCGCGGATCGCTAAGAGTATTGTCATAATTCTGCTGCTGACGGCGCTCACCAGCGTGCTGCACATGTACCTGATGAACTACCTTCTGGATAAAATCCTGGAGATTGGCCTGCTGGCGCTGGTTATTATGTTCCAGCCTGAGCTGCGGCGAATTCTGGAAAAACTCGGAAGTAAGTCCTTCCGCGAGATTATTTCAACAAAGCAGGAACAGCGAAACATCGACTATGTCATCAGCGAGACGGTCAAGGCTTGCGAGATTATGTCCCGGGAGCGCACGGGCGTTCTGATTGTATTCGAACGTACCAGTTCTCTGGAGGATTATCAGAAGACCGGTACTGTGATTGATGCGCGTGTGTCCTCCGAGCTGCTGCGGAATATCTTCTTTACCAAGGCTTCTCTGCATGACGGGGCGGTGATTATCCGCAACGAGCGCATCGCGGCGGCCGGCTGCGTGCTGCCACTGACGGAGAACCGAAACATCAGCAGCGACCTTGGTACTCGCCATCGTGCCGGCATCGGCATGAGCGAGGTGTCCGATGCGGTTGTTGTGATTGTTTCCGAGGAAACCGGCACAATCTCCGTAGCAATTTCCGGAATGCTCAAGCGACATCTGGCACCGCAGACCCTGGAAAAGCTGCTGCTCAACGAGTTGGCTCCGAAGGAAGAAGTCAAGACACGCAACCCCCTGAAGCTGCTGCGTAAACAACGGAGGAAAAAGGATGATTCAGATGCAGAAACATAAGATTCTGGCATTTCTTCTGGCACTGGTCGTATCAATCTGCCTCTGGTTCTATGCCGTGACGGTGGTCAATCCCGACGATGCCACTACGATCAACGGAATTTCGGTGCAGTTTGAGGGCATTGATGCGCTGACGGCTCGCGGCCTAATGCTGACGGGCGGCGATGATACCAAGGTTAGCGTCAAAATGCGTGCGCGCCGTTCCGATCTAAAAGAGCTGAACAGCGATACCGTTTCTGCAACGGCGGACGTATCGCGCATCTCTGCGAGCGGCGAATATCAGCTCACATGGAGTCTTGTCCTGCCGGATACCGTTGCAACGGGCGATGTCAGCGAAATCAGCAGCATTCCTTCGCGCTTTACGGTTCGCGTCAGCGAGATGAAAACGAACCCGGATGTGCCTGTAAAGGTGGTATACACGGGAGAACTGGATGACGGCTTGACCTATCAGGAGAATACCGTTTCGCTCACGCCGAGCACACTGAAGATCAGCGGCCCGGCCGATGAGGTAAACAAGATCGACCATGCACTTGTCAAAGTGGATCTCACAGGCGCAAGCACTTTGATTGATGAGGAATACCCCTACACGCTCTATGACAGCGACGGCAACGAGCTGACGTTGAGCAAATATACGACCATTTCCAGTGAGAAAATCTACGTACGCCTGCCGATTCTGCATTATAAGGACGTAAAGCTCAAAATCGACGTGGTCAGCGGCGGCGGCGCAACGGAGAAGGATCTGAAATGGGAAATTGAACCGAAGGTCATCCGCGTGACCGGAAACGACAAGGATCTTCGGGAGGTTCCGGACGAGCTGTCGGTTGCGACGGTAAAACTGGGGGAGATGAATGTCTATTCTCAGACCATGAATGCCAAGCTCAACCTGCCGAGCGGCATCATCAACCTCAGCAATGAGGACAGCGTGGAAATCCGCCTCAAGCTAACCGGCCTGACAACCAAGGAAATTACTGTTCCCGTTTCCCAGATCGAACGGAGAAATGAGGAACAGCCGACGTCCTTCGGTACGCAGAACATCAAGATACAGATTCGCGGCAAGGCGTCGGCGCTGGAGAATATCACGGCGGCTGATCTTCGCGTCATTGCGGATATGGCCTCCGGTTATGATCCGAAAACGAAAAATGTGACGCTGGATGTCAGTATGCTTGCCCCGTCGGCAGAGGTCGGCGTGATTGGCGGGCCGTATACGGTGCCGGTGATTCTGGACGGAGAAATGGAATCATAATGCAGCAGAAAGCGAGAGTTGCGCGCCTCCTTCCGCGAAATCGTGCGGAGGTCTGTGTGACAAGGAAGTCTGCTTGCAGTGGAGACTGCCATAAGTGTGCAGGCTGCGGCGCGGTTGAGCAGACACTGACCGTGGTGGCGGCAAATGATATCCATGCCGCACCGGGTGATATGGTCTATATCGAGTCTTACGGCGCAATGGTGCTGTGCGCAGCCGTTCTGGTGTATGTTCTGCCGTTGGTTTTGTTTTTTGCGGGTTACTTTGCCGCCGGAGCTATCGGAATCGGCGTGGGCTGGGGCGGGGCAGCCGGGTTCCTGCTTGGCGGACTTTGCGCCCTCTGGTATGATCGCCGCGTGCGGCGCAGGCCGCCTGTTTACCGTATCATGGAGTTTGTGCAGTAGATGTTTGGTTATGTGCTTCCCAGAAAGGACAAACTGTCCGAGGAGGATTTTGCGCGATACCGCGCGGGCTATTGCGGCCTTTGCCGCAGCCTGAAGCGAAATTATGGCTTCCACGCACGTTTTCTCGTGAATTATGATATGACCTTTCTCTACTTCCTGCTGAAAAGCGGGGAGAAAGCCGAGACGGAGCGCTGCTTCTGCCCTGCGCGCATTGTTTGCAGAAAGGATTGTTTGGCGCAGGATGCAGCCATGGCCTATGTGGCCGATATGAGCGTGCTGCTTTCCTACTGGAAGCTGCGCGACGCAGAGCGCGACGGAAATTTCCCCAAGCGCATGGCTGCCCGCGTGGCGTTGAGAATTTATCGCCGCAGCTACCGCAAGGCGGCACTTCGGCATCCGGAATCCGACCGGCTTTTCGGCGAAAAGCTGGCGCTTCTGGATGGCCTGGAAGAAAGCCGTTGTGCGAGTATCGACCGCACGGCGGATGCCTTTGCAAGTCTGCTGAGGGGCTGTGCGGGATTTTTTACAGTGGGAAATGAACGCCGCGCTGCGGAGCAGATGCTCTATCATGTCGGACGTTTTCTGTATCTTGCCGACGCGTTGGACGACCTTCCAAAGGATGTGAAGTCCGGTGCCTATAACCCGCTGATATATCGCTATTGCCCGGAGGACGGTCTGCTTCCGCCGGAGGACAAAAAAAGCCTTTTGGAAACCATGGATGCTTCCATCGGCCTTGCGGCTTCTGCGTTTGAGCTGCTGCCGCCGCGCGCGGACAGCGCGATCGTGACCAATATTATATACTATGGCCTGCCTGCGGTGCTGCACAGCGTTGCGCAGGGAACCTTCCGCAAAAGGAGTAAGAAATGAAAGACCCCTATGAAGTTCTCGGCGTACCGCACGGTGCGTCGGACGAAGAAATCAAGAAAGCCTATCGGGAGCTTGCACGCAAGTATCACCCGGATAATTATGCCAATAACCCCCTTGCCGACCTTGCGCAGGAGAAAATGAAAGAAATCAACGAGGCCTATGACACGCTGACCAAGGGCGGCGGCTCCGCATCTGCGTCCTCACAGAGCTATCGCGGCTATTCTTCAAGTGGCTCCTATGCCGGCGGAGGCGAACTGAACGAGGTGCGGCGCCTTATCCAGATGGGTGCGCTCGATCAGGCAGAGGCTAAGCTCGACGGCATTGCCCAGCACAACGCCGAGTGGTATTTTCTGCGCGGTGCCATCGCGCAGCGGCGCGGCTGGATGGATGAAGCTGAGCAGAATTTCCGCATTGCAGTGAACTTGGATCCCAATAATATCGAATACCGCAGCGCCCTGAACAGCATTCATGGCGGCGGCAACACCTATCGGCAAGTACAGTATGATGCCGCAGACGATCTTTGTGGCTGCTGCAGCTCGCTGATGTGTCTGAACTGCCTTTGCAGTGGCTGTCGATAAGGAAAAGGAGAGGAATTGAATTGATTCGTAGCATGACAGGTTACGGCCGTGCGGCGCAGACGCTGAACGGCAGGGAGATCACGGTAGAGCTTCGTTCGGTGAATAATCGCTTTCTGGATTGCAGCGTTCGGCTGCCGCGCGCATTTTCTTATGCGGAGGATGCGCTGAAGCAGAGTGTGAAGGAGTTCGTCAGCCGCGGCAAGGTGGACATGTTTGTCACCGTCAATGTCACGGAAGAGGAAAATGTCCGCGTTTCTCTCAATCGCCCGGTGCTGGAGGGCTATCTGGAGGCGCTCCGCACGATTGCAAGGGAGTATCAGGTGAGAGAGGACATCACCGCAACGGCGCTGACGCGCTTTCCTGACGTTTTTGTTGTGGAAAAGCAGGAAGAGGATGAGAAGCAGATCACGGCGGATATTGTCTCCGTTGCAAAGGAAGCGCTTCGCGCCTATGATCAGATGCGCTGCACGGAAGGCGAGGCGTTGGTTGCCGATCTTCGCAGCCGCGCGGCAACGATTTTGTCCGTGGTGGAGCGCGTGGAGGCACGCAGCCCCGTGACGGTACAGGAATATCGTACACGTCTGGAAACCAGAATGCGCGAGGTCTTGGAAAGCACATCCATAGACGAGAGCCGGATTCTGACAGAGGCAGCAATTTTTGCAGACCGCATCGCCGTAGATGAGGAAACCGTCCGCCTGCGCAGCCATCTGTCACAGATGGAAAAGCTGCTTTCCGAGGGTGGGAGTGTCGGCCGGAAGCTCGATTTTCTCCTCCAGGAGATGAACCGCGAGGCCAATACCATCGGCTCAAAGGGAAATGACATTGAGCAGGCACGCAATGTCGTGGAAATCAAGGCGGAGCTGGAAAAGATCCGCGAGCAAATCCAGAATATCGAGTAAGCTATGAGATTGATCAATATCGGTTTTGGAAACATGATCTCCTCTGAGCGGCTGCTGACCATTGTCAGCCCCGATTCTGCGCCTGTCAAGCGTCTGGTGCAGGAGGCAAAGGATCGCGCCATGCTGATTGATGCCAGCTATGGCAGAAAGACTCGCTCGGTGATTGTGATGGATACCGACCATGTGATTCTGTCGGCCATCGCGCCGGAGGCAATCGCAAAGAGGTTTGCGGAAAAGCCGGAAGAGGAAGTTGAGGAGGAAGCGCGTTGAAGCAGGGGAAAATTATCATTCTGTCCGGGCCTTCGGGTGTCGGCAAGGGAACGGTTTTGAAGGAAGTTATGCGCAATGATCCGAGTTTGCGCTTTTCCGTGTCCGCGACGACGCGCCCCATTCGCCCCGGCGAAATCGACGGTGTGCATTATTTCTTTATAGACAAGCCGTGTTTTGAAAAAATGATCGAGAACGGTGAACTGCTGGAACATGCCAGCTATGCCGGCAATTACTACGGAACTCCGGAGAGAGCTGTGGACGATGCCCTCGCGCAGGGGATCAATGTCGTGCTGGAAATCGAGGTGCAGGGCGCTTTGCAGGTCATTGAGCGGCGCCGTGACGCAGTTTCCATTTTTATCGCGCCTCCGTCCTTTGCCGAGCTGCGTCACCGCCTGCTCACCAGGGGAGATACGGCTCCGGAGATTGCGGAGCGCCGACTGCACATCGCGGAGCAGGAATGCCTTACCGCGGAAAAGTATCAGTACATCGTTGTCAATGATACGGTAGAACATGCCGCCGCTGAGATCCGCGCGATTTTGACGGCAGAGGAATGCCGGTCTGAAAATAGATTCCAAACACTCAAGGAGGAACTTTAATATGCTGTATCCCGCAATGTCCGAGCTGCTCAAGCACATCGACAGCCGCTATCTGATGGTTAATGTCGTCGCACGCCGCGCACGTCAGATTTCCATCGAATCCGAAACCTTTCATATTCCGCTGGAGGAAAAGCCGGTAACACTGGCGATTCGCGAGGTCGCAGAGGGCAAGCTTGCCGCCAAGGTTCGCGAGTAAGCGCCCCACAGTGATTGCTAAAATTGCCGTTTCCGCAGCGGTTTTCGCCATAGATAAGCCCTATGACTACCGCGTTCCGCAGGGAATGGTTCTCCAGCCGGGAATGCGCGTGAGCATTCCTTTTGGACGGGGCAACCGGACCTGTGAGGGCATTGTTCTGGCATTATCCGAGGGAGAGGAAGGCAGCCTTAAACCGGTAGCGGCAGCGCTGGACGATGCGCCTGTGCTGGATAAGCGCGGGCTGCGCCTGGCCGCATTTCTCCGAGAACGCTATTTCTGCACTTTTTATGATGCAATCAAGGCTGTTTTGCCGGCAGGCATCTGGTTCCGGGAACGCAATCGCTATGCGATCGTGTCGGGGGCGGAGTGGAAAACCGCACTTGGCAGGCGGCCGGATGCGCTTGCGGTAATGCAGACGCTTGAGTCCTTGGGCGGCAGCGCAGAGGAGGATGCCCTGCGAAAGCAGTTCACGGAAAATGAACTGGAGGAGGCACTTCGATTCCTGCTTCGCAAAAAACTCATCACCTGCGATACGGCGCATCGCCGCCGTGTGAGGGATAAGACGGAGAGAATTGTAACACTGACCGTCTCTGCGGAGGAGGCACTGGAATACGCACAGAGCAGGAGACGAAGCGCCCCTATGCAGTGCGCCGTACTTGAAATGCTGTCTGCCTTGGGAGAGTGCGCTGCGAAGGAGCTTTGCTACTTCACAGGCGCGACTGCGGCGACGCTGAATCGGCTGGAAACGATGGGCTATCTGACATCACGCACGCAGGAGGAGTTCCGCTGTGCCAGGATTACCCCGGCAAAGCTGGACGGTCCGCTTCTGCTGAACGAGGAACAGCAGGCCGCTTGTGACGGGCTGACAGACCAGGCGGCGCAGGAGCATCCCGGTGTTGCGCTTTTGTATGGCGTAACCGGAAGCGGTAAGACCTCAGTATATATTCAACTGATCTCCCGCTGCCTTCCACAGGGGAAATCTGCCATTTTGCTCGTTCCGGAAATTGCGCTCACGCCGCAGTTGCTTGCGCTGTTTGCCGCACATTTCGGTGAAAATGTTGCGGTGCTGCACAGCAGCCTGAGCATAGGCGAGCGCTATGACGCCTATAAGCGTATCCGAAGTGGGGAAGCGCGGGTGGTCATTGGGACGCGCTCGGCAGTGTTTGCCCCTGCACGGAATCTCGGCCTTCTGATCGTGGATGAGGAGCAGGAGCATACCTACAAATCGGAAAATTCTCCGCGTTATCATGCGCGAGAGGTCGCCATTTACCGCGGGGCACAGGAAAACGCACTTGTTCTTCTCGGTTCGGCAACGCCGAGTGTGGAAAGCATGTACCGTGCGAAAAAGGAAATTTACCGCCTGTACATCATGCACAGTCGCTATAACCGGAAGGCACTGCCACCGGTGGAGCTTGTGGATATGAAACAGGAGCTGAAAAGCGGCAATCCGACTGCCATAAGTGAACCGCTGCTTTTTGCCCTGCGGGAGAATCTGCAAAATGGGCAGCAATCCATTCTGTTTTTGAACCGCCGCGGCACCAGCCGTATGATCGCCTGCGTGGATTGCGGTTATGTGCCGGTTTGTCCTGCATGTAGTGCGAATTACACCTATCACCATGCAAACGGCCGCCTGATGTGTCACTATTGCGGCCGCTCTGAGCCGCTGCCGGTACGCTGTCCTGTCTGCGGTGGACATCTGAAGCAAATCGGCTGCGGCACGCAGAAGGTGCAGGAGCAGCTTGAAAATTTGCTGCCCGGCGTGCGTGTGCTGCGCATGGATGCAGATACGATCTCTGCGGTCAATACGCATGAAAAGCTGCTGCGGCAGTTTCAGGAAGAGAAGATTCCCATCCTTTTGGGTACGCAGATGGTGACGAAGGGATTGAATTTTGAAAACGTGACGCTTGTCGGTGTGGTAGATGCGGATCTGTCGCTCTATGTGCCTTCTTACAAGGCGGCGGAAACGACGTTCAGCATGATCACACAGGTTGTCGGGCGCGCCGGAAGGGGTTCGGTCGGCGGTCGAGCGGTCATTCAGACTATGACACCGCAGAATCGTGTGCTTGCGCTTGCGGCGCAGCAGGACTACGATGTTTTTTTTGAAGAAGAGCTGCCGCTGCGTGAGCTTCGCGGTTGCCCGCCGTTTCGGGATCTTTTGACCGTCACCTTTCACGGCCTGAACGAGGAAGCAGTCTGGCGCGGCGCGCAGGAATTTCGTACCGCACTTGCGGCACAACTTGCTTCAGCGTATTATCTGCAGGAGCAGGCAGCCATTCTGGGCCCTGCCCCGGCAGCCGTTGCGCGGGTGAATTACCGCTATCGCTGCCGCCTGACGCTGAGCTGCGTCAATACCCGCAATCTGCGGCAGCTTGTGGCCTATTGTATGCGGGAATTTGCAAAAGACAGGAAAAACCGCGGCGTTGGTGTCTTTGCCGACGTGAACAGTGATGAATGAGGGGATAATCAATGGCACTGAGAAGAATTCTGACCGCAGAGGAGCCGACACTGCATAAGGTGTCGCGCCCGGTGACGAAATTTGACGACAAGCTCGGACTGCTCTTGGACGACATGGGGGAAACGCTTGTGGATGCCAACGGTGTCGGCCTTGCTGCACCTCAAGTGGGGATCCTTCGCCGGATCGTCGTGATTGATCTGGGCGATGAGATCGTTGAGCTGATCAATCCGGAAATTCTGGAAACCTCAGGCGAGCAGGACGGAATGGAAGGCTGCCTGAGCGTTCCGGGTGAGTATTGGATGGTCAAGCGTCCCAACCGTGTGAAGGCGCGTGCACAGGATCGTTATGGCGACTGGTTTGAAATTGAGGGCGAGGAATTGATCGCGCGCTGCATCTGCCATGAGTGTGACCATTTGGACGGCCACCTCTATACCGAGATCGCCTACCGCAAGCTGACGGATGAAGAAATCGAGAAAATGCACAGTATTGGGGAGAGTGAAGAATGAGAGTCGTTTTTATGGGGACACCCGATATTTCTGCGACTTGCCTGCGCGGGCTGGTGGAGAATGGCTTTGAGATTGTCGGCGTGTATACCAAACCGGATATGCCGAAGGATCGCGGCATGAAGATGGTCATGTCCGAAACGAAAACCTATGCGCTGTCCCAGAGCCTGCCGGTCTATCAGCCGACGACATTTCGCGACGATGCTACCGTGGAGGAGCTTCGTGCGCTAAAACCGGATGTTATCGCTGTGGTTGCATATGGCAAACTCCTACCGCAGCGTGTGCTGGATATTCCGAGGCTTGGCTGCATCAACATTCATGCAAGCGTCCTGCCGGCGCTCCGCGGCTCCGCACCAATTCAGTGGGCCATCCTCAACGGTCTGGAGGAAACCGGCGTGACTTCCATGTATATGGCTCCGGCGATGGACGTGGGCGACATCATCGAGATTCGAAAAACGCCCATCGACCCGTTTGAAAATGCACAGAGTCTGCGCGACCGGCTGGCCGAAATCGGTGCAAAGCTTCTCTGCGATACGCTCCACGCCGTGGAGGCAGGGACGGCTCCCCGCACGCAGCAGGATGAGTCAAAGGTTACTCTGGCACCCAAGCTCACCAAGGAACTTAGCCCTATTGATTGGACGAAAACAATGCGCCAGATCACGGATCACGTCCGTGGCCTGGATCCGTGGCCCGTCGCAACGGCGGAGCTGGCGGGACGGCATTTTAAGATTTACTCTGTTCGCCCGACGGAAAAGAAGAGCGAAAAAGCACCGGGAACTCCTGTGGCGCTGACAAAGCGAGCACTGGAAGTCGCCTGCGGCGACGGCGTAGTCGAGGTGCTGGAATTGCAGGCCGATGGCGGCAAACGGATGCACGCTCCGGACTATTTCCGGGGCCATCCGATCGAGCTGTGAGTATGACAGCAAGGGATGCTGCGCTTCGTGCGCTGCTGGCCTGCCGGAAAAGCGGCGCGTGGTCGGATGGGGCGCTTAAGGAGCTGCTGCGCGGAATGGATCGCCGTGAAGCGGCATTGGCGAGCAGACTCTGCTATGGCGTTCTTCAGAACCGAATTTTGCTGGATTGGCAGCTTGCCCGCTTTACAAAGCTGGATAAATTGCAGCCGGCAGTGCATGAGATCCTGCGCCTTGCCCTTTATCAGCTTACGCTGACAGATAAAATTCCTGCCTCTGCCGCCGTCAACGAGGCGGTAGAGCAGACAAAGCGCTTTGCAAATCCGCAGGCGGCGCGGCTGGTCAACGCAGTGCTTCGCAATTTCCTGCGTACCGGAGAGCTGCCGCAGCCGGAGAATCCAGCTGTGCGTTATAGCCATCCGGCGGAGTTGGCTGCACTTCTGGAGCGGCAATTCGGTAGCGATACGGCCGAGCGGCTGATGAAGAGTCACAATGAAGCGCCGGAAACCGTACTGCAGGTCAACCGTCTGAAGGCGAATGCCGCAGAGGTCATGGAGGCGTTGACGGCGGAAGGAATTTCTTGTGCTGCGCATCCGTGGCTCCCGGACTGCTTGACCGTGCGCGGCACCGGAAATCTGGAGCAGCTTCCGGTGTTTCGCGAAGGCCTTTTCTATGTGCAGGATGCAGCGGCGCGTCTGGCTGTTGAGGCAGCCGGTCTGAAGCCTGGAATGCATGTTCTCGACTGCTGTGCGGCACCGGGCGGCAAGAGCTTTGCCGCTGCCATTGCCATGCGGAACCTTGGCAGCCTGATTTCCTGCGATATCCATCCGCACAAATTGCAGTTGATCGAGCGCGGTGCGGAGCGGCTTGGAATTTCCGTTTTGCAGACTCGTTTGCAGGATGCGTCCAAGCCGGTTCCGGAGTGGGAAAATGCCATGGATGCCGTAATTGCGGATGTCCCCTGCTCCGGCCTTGGCGTGATTCGTAAGAAGCCGGATATCCGCTATAAAGACCTGACGCAGACGGAACGTCTGCCGGCGCTTCAGCTTGCGATTCTCTCACAGCAGGCGCGATATGTCAGAAAGGGCGGTGTACTGCTGTATAGTACCTGCACCGTTCTGCAACGGGAAAATGAGGATGTTGTGAATGCGTTCTTACTGGAAAATACGGAATATACCGCAGAAACGGTGCATTTTCCGCAGAATTCCTGGATTCCGGAAGGAACGATGACAACTCTGCTTCCCTGTGACCACGGAACGGACGGATTTTTCATCTGCAAACTCAGGAGGAAGCCTTGAAAGATATCAAATCCATGACCCTCACAGAGCTGACGAAGGAACTGGCCGCCATGGGTGAGCCGTCCTTTCGCGCAGGGCAAGTTTACCGCTGGCTGCACCGCGGTGTGAGAAGCTTTGATGAGATGACAAATCTTTCCAAGCCTCTGCGCGAACGCCTGAAGGGGGAGTACATCCTGTCTGTGCCGACGGTGGCGCGAAAGCTGGTCTCCGCGAAAGACGGCACCATCAAATATCTCTGGCGTCTGTCGGACGGTAACTGCGTTGAGAGCGTTATGATGCGCTACCACCATGGCAATACCGTGTGTATCTCCTCCGAGGTCGGCTGTGCGATGGGCTGCGCCTTCTGCGCCTCCACAAAGGGGGGCTTGGTGCGGCGCCTGACTCCGGCAGAAATGCTCGATCAGGTGCTCTTCACGCAAATCGACTCTGGGCTGCCGGTTTCCAATGTCGTTTTAATGGGAATCGGAGAGCCGCTGGACAACTATGATACGGTTCTGCGTTTTTTGACGCTGATCAATTCCGAGCAGGGAATGAACATCGGCATGCGCCACATCAGCCTGTCCACTTGCGGTTTGGCCGATCGCATCGAACGGCTCGCGGAGGAAAATTTACAGCTTACGCTGTCTGTTTCCCTGCACGCGCCGGACAATGCGGTGCGCGATTCGATCATGCCGATCAACCGGCGTTTTCCCATTGAAACACTTCTGACCTCCTGCCGGGTGTATTTTGAAAAAACAGGACGGCGGATCTCATTTGAGTATGCGATGATTCGGGACGTCAATGATTCTCAGGAGATGGCGGAGCTGCTTGTTCGCCGGCTCAAGGGCATTGCAGCGCATGTGAATCTCATCCCACTCAATAATATCGAAGAAAGCCCACTCAAGCCCAGCCGACCGGAAACGGTGCTGGCCTTCCAGAAAACACTGGAGGCACACGGAATCCCGGCGACGGTGCGGCGGACGCTCGGAAGCGATATCAACGCCTCCTGCGGGCAGCTAAGAAGAAAATTTGAGCAGCAAACCAACGGAAAGGGGTGTTGAGATGGAAGCATGGGGACTGTCGGACACCGGTAATGTCCGCGAACAAAATCAGGACTATTATCGTATCGAACCACTCAAAGGCGACGCTCTGCTGGCCGTGGTATGCGACGGCATGGGCGGTGCAAAGGCAGGCAATGTTGCAAGCCGTCTCGCCTGTGAGGTTTTTTGTGACGAAGTCAAGCGCTCCTTCCACCCCGGCCAGACGCCAAAGGAATTGCAGACGATGCTGCGCAGTGCGGCGGCGCTGGCGAACACCTCCGTTTTTGAGCATTCCAAACTCAGCGAGGAATTCACCGGTATGGGCACGACGATGGTTGCCGTGCTGGTGCTGCAAAGCAGGAATGCCCTTGTGCTGAACATAGGCGACAGCCGCGCCTATCTTCTCAATTCCGACGGCGTGCGCTGCGTGACGGTGGATCATTCTCTGGTCGAGCTGATGGTACGGCGCGGGGAGTTGACACCGGAGCAAGCGAAGAATCACCCGGGGAAAAACCTGATTACCCGTGCTGTCGGTACGGAGTCGAAGGTCAATGCTGACCTTTTCGCCCTCCGGCTCAATAAGAACGATTGTCTGCTCCTTTGCTCGGACGGCCTGTCCAACCAGATGGCAGATCAGGAGATTCTCTTTGAGGTGGTACACGGCGCGAAGAAGGCAGACTGCTGCCAGCGCCTTTTGCAGATTGCAAAGGATCGCGGCGCGCCGGACAATGTCACTTCTGTGCTGATCGCACTTTAACATAGATCGCCGCCGTGCTGCGGCAGAACACTTCGGCCTTCGTTCACCGAGGAGGCGGATAGGAGTTAATATGGATAACTACATAGGCAGACTGCTTGACAATCGCTACGAGATTTTGGAAGTGATCGGCACCGGCGGCATGGCAGTCGTATATAAGGCGCTGTGCCATCGACTGAACCGGCTGGTCGCAATCAAAATTCTGAAGGACGAGTTTTCGCGTGATCAGGAGTTCCGCAGACGTTTCCATGCCGAATCGCAGGCGGTTGCGATGCTGTCGCATCCCAATATCGTGAGCGTTTATGATGTTTCGCGTTCCGGAGATGTGGATTATATCGTTATGGAGCTGATTGAGGGAATCACGCTCAAGCAGTATCTGGAAAAGAAGGGTACCCTCAACTGGCGTGAAACACTCCATTTTTCCATGCAGATCGCCAAGGCGCTGGAGCATGCGCACAGCCGCGGTATCGTGCATCGTGACATCAAGCCCCACAACATCATGATCCTGAAGGACGGAAGCATCAAGGTTGCAGACTTCGGGATTGCGCGCATCGGCTCCGCACAGAATACACTGACGCGCGAGGCGCTCGGCTCCGTGCATTATATTTCTCCGGAACAGGCCAAGGGCGGTCATGTGGACTGCCGCAGCGACCTGTATTCTCTCGGCGTTGTCATGTATGAAATGCTGACGGGTCGCACTCCCTATGATGGTGAAACGCCGGTGTCCGTTGCCATTCAGCATATCAATGGCGGCGCTGTGCCTCCCAGCGAGCTGGTCGAAGGCATCCCTCGCGGCATTGAACAGATCACCATGCATGCAATGGAAGTCAATCCGGAGCAGCGTTATGCCTCTGCAACTGAGATGCTGCACGATATGGAGGAATTCCGCAAGAATCCCGGCATGACTTTCCTGTATTTCGGCGGGAATGCACCCCAGCCGCCCGTTCAGCATCCGCAGCGTCCGGTACAGCATCCGGCGCCGCCGCGGTCCGAGGCGGAACGCTATGCGGCCGCACGCCGCCAGAACAATCCCCGCGCTGCGGAGGAGCGCCGCAAAGAGCGTGAGCGCCGCGAGGCGGAACAGGCGGCAGAAAAGAAGCGCCGTCTGAAGCTCATTCTGATTCTTTCCGGTGCCGGCATCGCTCTGATTCTGCTGATCGTTCTGGCCGTCAGCCTGTTTGGCGGTGGAAAGGATCCGGCCAACCCTGTTGATACCATCCTTGTTCCGAATTTTGTCGGCATGGAGCTTGAGAAGATTAATCCGGAGGACTATCCGGAACTGAACATCGATATCGCTGGTGCAACTTATGAGCATAATGAAAAGTATCCAAAGGGACAGGTCTTTGACCAGTCGCCCAAGGCCAATGACAGAGTCAAGGGCGGCAAGACGAGAACGGTCACATTGAAGGTCAGCCTTGGTGAGGAAACAAACAAGATGCCGGATCTGGTCAACCAGACGGACAGCAGTGCAATTTCGCAGCTCAATGCTATGGATCTCGGACTGAAGATCACGACGAAGGAAGAATCCAGTGAAACCGTTCTCGCGGGCTATGTTATCCGCACTGAACCGTCAGCGAATACGGAACTGACAAAAAACCAGGCGGTCACGGTCTATGTCAGCCTTGGCTCCACCAAGATGCCCGAACTCAAGAACCAGACCAAGGCGAATGCCGAGGCGCTGCTCAATGCCATGGGACTGAATCTGAAGATCACGTTCCTGGAAGAAGAGAGTGATGACGTGACGGAAGGCAATGTGACCCGCACGGAGCCTGCTTCCAAGAGCGAGCTGAGCAAGGGACAGATCGTCACGGTCTATATCAGCAAGGGAAACGGCAAACTCGACGTTCCACCCGTGGAGGGACTGGATGTCATGGATGCCATTAAGCTTTTGCGCGAAGCCGAGCTGAAGTATGAAATCAAACGTGTCTTTAACGAGAAAGTCGAAAAAGACCGCGTGATCCGTCAGAGTGAAAAGGCTAACTCGCAGGTGTCAAAGGATACGATCGTGGTCCTTGAGGTTTCTGATGGCCCCGCGCCCACGGATCCTCCCACGCAGCCTACCACCCCGCCGACTGAGCCGTCGGAGCCCACACCTACGGAGCCGTCCGGCGAGGGGCCTGCGGGCTGATGCGGTTCAGCGGCAGAATAGTAAAAGCGCTCAGCGGCTTTTACTATGTGCAGTCGGAGAATACAATTATCGAGTGCCGCGCACGTGGAAAGTTTCGGAAAGAGCATCTGTCGCCTTTGGTCGGTGATTATGTGGAATGCTCTGTGGAAGGCGGCCGCGGCATGGTCGAAGCCGTTTGTCCGCGCTGCAATGCTTTCGTGCGACCGGCTGTGAGCAACCTCGATGCGCTGGTCATTTTCGCCAGCGAGACGAACCCGGTCACGGATCCCTTCCTGATTGACCGCGTCAGTGCGATTGCGGGCAATCAGGGCGTTCCCGTCCTCCTGTGCATCAATAAAATTGATCTTTCTGACGATCAGCGTCTGTTTTCAATCTATACTGGCGCAGGTTTTGAGGTCTTCCGAACCAGTGCAGAAACAGGTGAGGGAATTGAAGTGCTGCACCGCAGGATCGAGGGAAAGACCGTTGCTTTTACCGGGAATTCCGGTGTGGGAAAGAGCAGTGTTCTTAACCGGATCGTGCCGGGTTTTTCGGCAAAGACCGGTGAGGTTTCTGAAAAATTGGGACGCGGCCGCCATACGACGCGGCATGTCGAGCTCTGCGCTCTGCCGGATGGAACCTGCCTGATTGACACCCCGGGTTTTTCCTCCTTCGATACCGACCAGATGGAGTTGATTCTCAAGGAAAACCTGCAATATGCATTTCCGGATTTTGCGCCCTATATCGGTTGCTGCCGTTATCACGACTGCGCACATCTCTGCGAGCCGGGCTGCGCGGTGCTGGAGGCGGTGCAGGCTGGGAGAATCCAGCCGTCACGTCATGCCAGCTACGTGCGCCTCTATGAAGCGGCAAAGGAAATCAAGCCCTGGCAAATTAAGGATAAGTAAAGAATAGAAACCGCTTCCTGCGCATAGATCTGGCAGGGGGCGGTTTTTATGTGCAGAAAAAGTGAATTATTGGGCTCGGTACTCATGGCACTGGGAGCGGGAATGCTTCTCTCACTGCTGTTTTCCTCGGAGTTCGTCCTGGCAATCGTCGGAATCGGACTGCTCGTGACCGGTCTGTGCTGCACGCGGCAGTGCAAATAAAGTGTGATAATCTTGTCCAAAACTGCATAAGTATTGCTAGAACGAACAAGGGGTGAAAGAAATGGAGCTTGTCTTTCAGGAAAGGGAACTGAATTATCTCAGCCGTATCCTTTGCGAATCTGTCACGCAGGAACAGACGGCAGAGCTGATTGTACCAGACAGCTACCCGGATGCCGATCGTGTGGTAGATGCTTTTGCAACGGCTTTGGTTCGAACCGAGGAATGCGGTGCCGGCTCCGCTGGCATCAGCGGAACAGCACAGGTCGGCGTGCTGTTTGTGACCCAGGACGGTGAGATCGGACGGCTGGAAACGCAGATTCCGTTTTCTGTGCGAAAGGAATTTGACAGGGAATACGAGGACTGCACGATGCAGTGCGCCTGTGCAGTCAGCGCGGTGGATGCGCGAATGCTCCATTCGCGAAAAGTACTGGTGCGCGTCGGCGTGCGATGCTTGGTGAGCGTTTTTGCGCGACAGCGCCGCACGCTGTTTGACATTTCGGAGCCTGCCCCGGCTTTACAGCTCCGCCGGACGAGAATTCCGCTGCTGCTGCCACTGGAGCTGGGTGAAAAGAGCTTTGCCCTCAATGAGGAGGTTATGATCCCTACTGCAAAACCTCCTGTGGAACGGCTGCTGAAGTGCGTTTATCGCACGGAGCTCACGGAACAGAAGCTGGTGGGAAGCAAGGCTGTATTCAAAGGAAATCTGATTGTTCATGTCCTTTACGAATGCCCGGAGGGAAAATTGCACAGCTTCGAGACAGGCGTTCCATTCTCCCAAGTCGTGGACATGGATGAAGATTTGGACGATCACGCGCTCAGCACTCTGCTGACAATGACCTCCGCTGAAACAGAGCCGGACGGTCAGATTGATTGCCGTCGCCTACTTCTGAGCGCGAACTTCATTGTACAGTGTACTGCCTATGGTGAACAGGAAATATCCATGATTGAGGACGCTTTCTGCACCGATGCTGAGCTGACACCGCGTTGGTCGGAGTGGAAAATCACCGGAATTCTGGACCGGCAGGCCTTCAGAGAAACGGCGCTTGCACAGAGCGAGACGCCCGCGGGCAGCGTGGTCGATGCGTGGCTTTACACGGATGAGGCGCTTCGCCGCCGGGAAGGGGAGCGGATGCTCCTTGAACTTCCTATGAGCGTGAATGTTCTCTATCTTGATAGTGAGGGAAAATTGCAGGGACGATCCATGCGTCCTGCGGCCAGCTTTTCCACGGAACTGGCTGAAGAAGGCGGCTGCCGCCTCAGCGTCACGGGTGGAGGAGAGATTTTCTGTGCGGCGGGAGCAGACGGGATTGAGCTGCGCTGCCCTGTGAGTGTGGAGGTGGAGAGCTTTGCAGAGCACTGCCTGCGCAGTGTCTGCGGAGGAGAGGTCAACGAGCTGCCGCAGACCGAAGAACGTCGCCCGGCGGTGATCCTGCGGCGCACAGAGACAGAGCAGGACGTCTGGGACATTGCCAAGGCATATCGCACGGCAGCGCAGGCAGTCATGGAGGCCAATGCGCTCACCGGCACAGTGGTTCCATCCGATACATTGCTTCTCATCCCGATGCAATAAGCGATGCGAGAGCCGCCGGTTTAACGGCGGCTCTTCTGTATTCAGAATTTGTTTGCTTGGGCGGGCTTGACCGGGGTAGTTTCATCCGGAATTTCCGATGCGCTCGTGCCGGTTTCTCCGGATGCCGTTGTGCTTCCGGGTATCCCCGAGGCCGATTCTGGTGCGGCAGTACTGACGGTCGGAACGGTTGCGACAGAGGCGTTTGTTCCATCTACTCTGCCGTCATCTGTGTCGGACACGTTGCCTTTTCCCGTACAGCCGGTGAACAGGGAAAATGCCAAAACAAGAATAAAACAGAAAGTCAAAGTGCGCTTCATGGTATTCCTCCTTTGTGAAAAATTCTTTGTCTGCGTAGTATTTGTGCTATATTTCAAAATAATCACGAAAAAAATAATTATATCCCGATAAGCGGCGATAGCGGTTGATTTTGGGAAGTTCCTCCTGTATAATAAATAGGAAATTCTCAAGAGAAGGGGATACCGATATGAAGAAACTGACCGTAAAGAAGGGCTCGCAATGCATGGCCTGTCTGGAGTGCGTGCGTGCCTGCTCCAATGCGTTTTATAAGGAATTTGATCCGGACAAGTCCTGCGTGCAGATTGTAGAGCGCGTGGGTAAGGTTCGCCCGATGACCTGCGTGCAGTGCGGCAAATGTGCGGCTGCCTGCGAGCACGGCGCGATTACCCAAAATCCCAAAACCGGTGTGTACATGATCAACAAGAAACTCTGCGTCGGCTGCGGCAAGTGCAAGGAAGCCTGCCCGTTTGGCGTGATCGTGTATGAGCCGGAAATGCCCAACGCCTCCAAGTGCATTGCCTGCGGCATCTGTGTCAAGGTCTGCCCGATGGACGTGCTGGAAATTACAGAGAACTGAACTATGAATGTCTGCCGCAGCTTCTCGGCAGACATTTTCTAATTGAGAAATCAAAGGTACTATGTTAAAATAAGAAAAAACAAACGGAGGTAGTAAAATGGCTGAAACGAAGAGAATCCTGGAGCGTTCGGAAATTGCAGAGCAGGACAAGTGGGCAATCCATGACATATATGCGACGGATGAACTGTGGGAGGCGGATTTACAGAAGGCAAAGGATCTGATTCCGACGATTTCTGGTTTTGACGGGAAACTGGGTGCGTCTGCACAGAGTCTGCTCGACTACATGAAGCTAACGGAAGAAATCGCTGTGCTTTCCGACGCACTGGCCAATTATGCAATGCGCCGTTCTGATGAGGACGCAAGAGTATCCAAGTATCAGGCTATGGTTGGCAGTCTGATGAGCACCTATGTCGCGCTGAACGCCGCATCCAGCTTTGCTACGCCGGAGATCATGGGAATTTCCGAGGAAACGATGGAGAGCTTCTATGCAGCGGAGCCGGCGCTGGAGCGCTATCGCCGCTATCTCGACGACATTCGCCGCCGCCGCGCGCACGTGCTCACGCCTGCGGAGGAAAAGCTCCTCGCCTCTGCTGGCGAGATGGCTAACGCGCCAGACACCATTTACGGCATGTTTAACGATGCGGACGTGACGTTCCCGGATGCCGTCGATGCAGAAGGTAACCACCATCCTCTGTCGCAGGGCACCTATATTTCCTATATGGAAAGCAGTGATCGCACACTGCGCAAGAGCGCGTTTGAAAATCTCTACCGTACCTATGGCGGATACAAGAACACCATCTCTGCGATTCTTTCCGCGCAGGTCAAACAGCTCCAGTTCTTTGCCGATGCAAGAAAATACTCCTCTGCGATGGAAGCGTCTCTCGATGTGACCAATGTGCCGACGGCGGTCTATACTAACCTGATTGAAGCCGTTCATAAGAACATGGACAAGATGTACCGCTATGTCGCCCTGCGCAAGAAGCTGCTTGGTGTGGACGAGCTGCATATGTATGACATCTACACCCCGTTGGTCGAGGATGTAGATAAGAAGGCAAGCATCGACGAGGCAAAGCAGACTGTCTATGACGCGCTTGCGCCGCTCGGCGATGAATATCGTAAGATTCTGAAGCAGGGCTTTGACAGCCGTTGGATCGATGTTTACGAGAACGCCGGCAAACGCTCCGGCGCCTATTCTGCGGGCGCGAAGGTGCATCCTTTTGTGCTGCTGAACTACACCGGGACGCTGGACAGCCAGTTCACGCTGGCACACGAAATGGGCCATGCAATGCATTCCTATCTCTCCAACCATACCCAGACGCCGCTGGATGCGGACTATGTGATCTTTGTCGCAGAGGTCGCTTCCACCTGCAATGAGGCGCTGCTGATGGAATATCTGCTCGGCAAGACGACAGACAAGAAGGAACGCGCTTATCTGATCAATCACTTCCTGGAGCAGTTCCGCACGACGCTGTACCGCCAGACGATGTTCGCGGAGTTTGAGCTGAACATCGGAAAGATGGCGCAGGAGGGCACCAGCCTGACGCCGGATGTTCTGAATGCGGAATACCGACGCCTGAATCGTCTGTACTTCGGTGAGGAGGTCGTCCTCGATGACGAGATCGACATGGAGTGGATGCGCATCCCGCATTTCTACTATAACTATTATGTATTCCAGTATGCCACCGGCTATGCCGCTGCAATCGCGCTCTCTCGCCGGATTCTGCGCGAAGGCGAAAGCGCGGTAAAGGATTACCTCGGCTTCCTTTCCGGCGGCTGCAGCAAGAGTCCCATCGACCTGCTGCGCGGTGCAGGTGTCGATATGAGCACCACAGCACCTGTCGAAGAAGCACTGAAGTTGTTTGACGAGCTCATCGGCGAGATGGAGCAGCTCATGCAGGAGTAAGGTATGCCAGACATTTTCATTCCGACGCTGCATACCTTTGCCAATGACAATCTCTTTACGGGAAGCTGCGGCGCGCTGCGCTTTCGCATCGTCCCGACCGTCGTGTGGGAATCCAAGCACGAGGTGGACATGGAAGAGAGCTCCATTCACTGTGAGTTCTGGCATGGGCAGCTCTGCTATGAGTTGAGCCAGATGGAGGGGGAAAGAACTTTTCCCATGTCCGAGGATGGCCGCGCAGAGATGAAGCAGTGGCTTGAGGAGAATGCTTAAATAATGATCGGCCGGAGAAAAAATCTCCGGCCGATTTTTGTACTTGACATCGTAACAATGTTATGATAGTATAATGCCGTAACAATGTTACGGAAGGAGGATGGAAATGGAAGAAGAACTGATTTCCAAAAAGGAACTTCTGACCAAGTACGGGATATCCTATGGCGCACTGTACCGATGGAAGCGAATGGGACTGATCCCGGAGGATTGGTTTTTGCGTCGCTCAACTTCGACCGGACAGGAAACATTTTTTTACCGGCAGCAGATCTGCCCGCGTATGGAGCTGATTCTGTCGAGGTCTGACCGGTTGGATCGCCTGGCGCAGGAGCTGCATCCGGTGGATGAGGAAAAGCCGGTGCGGCGGTTGGTTGTGGTGGACCAGTACTGCACCCGCAGCTTCAGAATGGAAGAATTGAAGCACGTAAAGGTGACAGAGGGCGACCGGGAAATCGACCTCATGATATATCTGAAAGGAGTAGAATTATGAAACAGGATTATCATTGCTCCGGCTCCGGCGCAATCACCGGCGGAGAATATGGCGAAATCAGGGTCAGCGGCGGTGCGAAAATAACCGGAGATGTGCAGTGCGACCGTCTCCACGTGTCCGGCGGCGTCAAGGCGGCAAACGACCTGAACTGCGGTGAGATGCACGTATCTGGCGGCTTGAAGGTCGGAGGCCGGCTTATGGCAGAAACGGCCAAAATTTCCGGCGAGGTTAAGGCGGAGAAGGGAATTGCTATCTCCGGGAGACTGTCGCTCTCCGGCAGTATTAAAACAGAAGGAAACGTCAAGCTGGGCGATGCCGGCATCTCCGGCGATGTGTGCGTGGATGGGAAGGTTGATGCGAAGGACATTAACGTGTCGGGTGCACTGAAATGCGGCAGCGATGTTTCTGCGGAAACATTCAATTGCAGCGGAAAGATTGAGATCCCCGGTCTTCTAAATGCGGAAAAGATCGAAATCTCCATTTCCAGTCGCTGTGAGGTTGGAGACATTGGCTGTACCAGTCTGACCGTAAAAAAGGGCTATGTTGGTTTGTCATTCGGAAGCGGCAAGCCTTGCTTGAAGGTCAAAAGCATTGAAGGCGACACAATCTGCCTGGAAAACACGGAAGCGGAGGTCGTACGCGGCAAAAATGTGACGGTCGGAAAGCATTGCAGGATCGGCAGGGTAGAGTATTCGGAAAGCCTGAATATCCTCGACAGCGGCAGCGTCAATGAGCAGGTAATGGGCTGAATGGTTCTGATGATTCCGATTTTTTAATGGCTTGAAGCGGCGCACTTGCGCCGCTTCGGCTTTTTCCTTTACAACTTTTTTTAAGTAAGGTATAATGATATATAAGCATGGCATGATGAAATGAAAATCCCATGACGGATGCCAAAGAAAGAAGGGAAAATGAATGACTCAAGCTGTAAGATATTATGTCAGCCGGAAAAATGCCATGACATGGATCGCTGCTTTTTTGTCCGTTGCGACCATAACGCTACAGATTCTTGCGCTCTGCTTCGGAGAGGCATTGCAGATCAGGACGGTAAATATCTGGTTCCAGAAGGTTTTGCCAATGGCAGTGTCGCTGCTGTTTGTGCTGCAGATTCTGATTTGGGGCCAGAAGAGTCTGTACCGCACTACGACGCCTGTTTTCTGGGCCTGCGTCTATTTTGGACAGGTCGCTCTTGACCTGCATCTGCACGGCGGTTACGCTCTGTTCGGCTATATGCGCTATGTTGTCGTCTGCTGGATCCTGTACCTTGTTTTTTATCTGGCCTACCGCTTTTATATGACAGGCCGTTTGACAAGAACGCTGGTTCTCAGCCTGACGATTCTCCTGCCGCTTAGCGTGTTGATCTATGACTGCCTGATAGAGTGGAATCAGATCGAGCTGTGGTATCTTTTGGATAAGCTTTCCAACATCACCATGGTAAGTTCTATTCTTGTAATGACACTTGCTATGCGCCGCTTCTCGGACGGAAAATATCATAAAACCTGGGGTGACCGCTCTGACGGCCGCCGCGTGCGCACACTCAATGGAATGTCTGTGGTTGCAAACTACATCATGCCGAACCGAAACGGCGCCTCCAACTCCATTCATGACACAGTTGAGATCACCAACATTGAGCGCTACATCCATAAAAAACGCAAAGAGGGCTTTGAGAATTTCGGCATTACGCATGTATTCCTTGCAGCCTATGTGCGCTGCATCGCCAAATATCCTGGCTGCAACCGCTTCCTATCCGGTCAGCGGGTCTACCAGCGCGATGAGGACATCCAGTTCACAATGGCAATCAAAAAGGATATGAGCACGGAAGCCGCGGACACCATGATCAAACTCCACCTGACGCAGACCGACACCTCCAAGGAGGTCTATGAGAAGTTCAACAAGGTCTATGAAGAGGTCAAGAACACACCTCTGGACAGCAGCTTCGATAACGTTGCAGGGCTGCTCGCAAGTCTGCCAGGGCTTCTCCTGAAATTTGTCGTTTGGGTCCTGAAGGTGATGGATTATTTCGGGAAGCTGCCGAAGTTTCTGCTGGAGATCAGTCCCTTCCATGCCTCTGTGATTTTTACCTCCATGGGCTCTCTGGGAATCCCGCCCATTTTGCATCACTTGTATGACTTCGGCAACCTGCCTGTTTTTGTTGCTTTCGGGCGCAAGTATCGCAAGGTGGAGCTGGATCTAACCGGCAAGCCTGTGACGCGCCGCTATGTCGACTTTGTTCTCAACTGCGACGAGCGTACCGTGGACGGCTTCTATTACGCGACGGTCATGAAATACTTCATGAAGCTCCTGCGCAATCCGGAAGTGCTGGATGAGCGGCCGGACGAGATCCAATGGGATATTGCATAAATCAGGAAGCCGGCGCCTTACAGCGCTGGCTTCCTTAAATATAGAAGAATCGCCGGGAAACTCCCGGCGATTCGTTTTACATTATTTGCTGCAATCTTCTACATAGAGCTCGCGGACTGCATTGGGATCGGCAGCCTTCTTCGGCTCCTCAACGGGCTTCGGATTGTTGCGGGCTTCCATGAACTTGCGTGCGACCTGCGGGAACAGAGCATAAGAAAGCACATCTTCCTCGCAGCGCGCGATGTCCTTGGACTCTTCGCGGTACTTTTCAAGCTCCGGCTGAAGCAGATCGGCAGGACGGCAGGTAATGACCTTGTCGTCGCCGATGCACTTACGGCGGACTTCCTCATTGACTTCGCCGGGCAGCTTGCCATACTCTCCGCGGAGAAGGCCCTTGGATTCCTTCGGAACCATCTTGTAGCGTTCACCGGCGATGACATTCATAACAGCCTGCGTACCGACGATCTGGCTGGTCGGCGTGACGAGCGGGGGATAGCCGAAGTCTTTGCGGACGCGCGGCACCTCTGCCAGAACTTCATAGTACTTGTCCTCTGCACCGGCCTGCTTGAGCTGACCGAGCATATTGGAAAGCATACCGCCGGGGACCTGATACATGAGCGCCTTGGTGTCAACGCGAAGCACCTTGGGATCAAGGGAGCCTTCCTTTTGCAGGCGGTCGGCAACCTTACGGAAATGCGCAGCGGCTTCGTTCAGCTTGGCAAGGTCCAGACCGGTGTCGCGGTCGGTGCCCTGCAGAGTTGCCACAAGGGACTCTGTAGCGGGCTGAGAGGTGCCGTTTGCGAGGGGGGACAGAGCACAGTCCACGATATCAACGCCGGCTTGTGCGGCCATCAGGTTAACCATATCGCCGGTGCCGGCGGTGTTATGAGTGTGCAGGTGGATGGGAATGCTTACATTGTCCTTGAGATTGCGGACGAGATCATAGGCATGGTAGGGAAGCAGCAGGTTTGCCATGTCCTTGATGCAGATGGAGTCGGCGCCCATCTTTTCCAGTTCCTTGGCGATGTTGACAAAGTATTCGTCGTTGTGGACGGGGCTGACGGTGAAGCTCAGTGCGACTTCCGCCCAACCACCGTACTTTTTAACGCTCTCAACAGCCTTGCGCAGGTTGCGAATATCGTTCAGAGCATCGAATACACGGACGACATCAATGCCGTTTTCAATGGACTTCTGGCAAAATTCCTCGACAACATCATCGGCATAGTGCTTATAACCGAGGATGTTCTGGCCGCGGAAGAGCATTTGCAGCTTGGTCTTGGGCATATGTGCCTTGAGAGTGCGCAGGCGCTCCCACGGATCCTCGTTCAGGAAGCGCATGCAGACGTCGAAAGTAGCGCCGCCCCAGCACTCCAGAGACCAGTAGCCCATGTTGTCCAGCAGCTCACAGGCGGGAAGCATATCCTCAATGCGCATACGGGTCGCAGCCTGCGACTGGTGTGCATCACGGAGAATGGTTTCTGTAATCATCAAAGGTTTCTTTTCCATATTGAAGCTACCTCCTTATCAGCCGAACAGGGCGATGAACACGCCGGCGGCAACAGCGGAGCCGATCACGCCTGCAACGTTCGGGCCCATGGCGTGCATGAGCAGGAAGTTGCCCGGATCTGCGCGCTGGCCTTCCTTCTGGGAGACACGGGCGGCCATCGGAACGGCGGAAACACCGGCAGAGCCGATGAGCGGATTGATCTTCTTGCCTTCCGGCAGGAACAGGTTCATAAACTTGGCAAGCAGGACGCCGCCGGCAGTGCCACCGGCAAATGCAATGACGCCGAGGACAACAATACCAATGGTTCTCCAGGTCAGGAAGCTGTCGGCCTTTGCGGTCGCACCCACGGAGATGCCAAGCAGAATGACAACGATATTCATCAGTTCGTTCTGCGCAGTCTTGGACAGACGATCCACAACACCGCACTCACGGAAGAGGTTGCCGAGCATCAGGCAGCCGACGAGCGGGGTAGCAGAGGGGACGAGTAAAGCGACAAAAGCGGTAACGGCAATCGGGAAAATGATTTTTTCCTTCTTGGAGACCGGACGCAGGGCATCCATACGGATGAGGCGTTCTTTTTTAGTGGTCAGTCCGCGCATGATGGGCGGCTGAATAACCGGGACAAGTGCCATGTAGGAATATGCGGCAATGGCGATCGGACCGAGGAGCTCAGAGGCGAGCTTGGAGGTAACATAGATCGCGGTGGGGCCGTCTGCGCCGCCGATGATGCCGATGGCAGCAGCCATGGCCTGCGTGAAGCTGAGACCCTCAATGCCAATCTTCGAGATGGCAAGTGCGCCGAGGTAGGCAACGAAGATACCGAGCTGAGCGGCAGCGCCGAGCAGCAGGCTCTTGGGGTTGGCGATCAGCGGACCGAAGTCGGTCATTGCACCAACACCGATGAAAATCAGGCAGGGATAGATCTGAAGCTTGACGCCCAGATACAGAACGTCGATCAGACCAAAGCTATCACTGCTGCTGAAAGCTGACCAGTTGATATGGCCGGTTTCATTGATGAAGATCTCGGTGTGGTACATGCCCGCACCGGGAAGGTTGGTCAGCAGCATGCCAAATGCGATGGGGAGGAGAAGCAGCGGCTCAAATCCCTTACCAATCGCAAGGTACAGAAGGAAGAAGGAAATGGCGATCATAATGATGGACTGCCAGTCCGCATTATGAATCAGGGACATAATACCGGTTTGATTGAGGAAGTTCTCCAGCGCCTCACCGTTCGTCTGCGCACCATCATCAACCTGCGCAGAGGTAAGAACAGCGGTATCGGCTGCCGGGGCTTCCTCTGCGCCTGCCCAGAGGACAAAGCACATGCACACGAGGAACGCCAGGACAACCACGGCGACCGAAGCCCGGTGCAGTTTCTTATTGTTTTTGAACATGGCAATACTCTCCCTAAATGAGATTACGCGATGGTGCAAAGAAGAGCCTGCGTCTCGACAGAGTCGCCCTTGCGGACATTGACGCCGGTGATCTTGCCGTCACAGGGAGCCTGAATCTCATTTTCCATCTTCATGGCCTCAAGAATGATGAGAACATCGCCCTTCTTGACGCTCTGACCGGCCTGAACCTTCACGTCCAGAATGGTGCCTGGCATCGGAGCCTTGACCTGAGCGCCCTCTGCGGGAGCAGCAGCGACGGGAGCGGGAGCGGCGGCCTTTGCGGCAGGGGCGGCGGAAACGGCAGAAGCATCCATTTCCTCAACTTCGATCTCATACAGAGAGCCATTCACAGTTACACGGTACTTTTTCATGTTCTTTCACCTTTCAGAATGTATTAAAGTTTTTTGATAGAGAGAATGCGAAGGGCAGATGCGTCTGTGCCGCTGGCTTCCGCGATGGCGGCGGAAACGGCTGCGACGAACTGCGGGCGGTTGGGAATGGAGGTGTCATCCAGCGCTGGAGCGGCCTTCGGAGCATCTGCGGTTTCTTTCTTAGTGAGACCCTTGCAGACCAGTCCGAGCAGCCAGCACAGAACGATGATGAGAATCAGCACGACAAAAACCGTGCAAAGACCCATAACCACTACAAACCAGTTTTCCATAGTTTTCCTCCTTGCTTTCAGCGGTGGTTGCCGCCTTATTTTTCTAAAAATCTACGATCGGGGGTTCGGCCAGAGGGTAGAATTTTTACGATTTAAGAGATCGTGAATGCGATCCGCTTCAGAAGCTCGTGGTTCACATAGACCTCCAGTGTGTAGTCGCCGGCTCTTCCGGGATTCGGGATGGTGCTGGTGTGGCGGAGCTGATACCACATATCGTTCCAGCTTCTGCTGTCAGAGGCGTCGCTCACGGGATTGCCGTCTGCATCGCGGATGACATAAAGAATCTGAACGGTGTCGGCAGAATTGCTCCGACTGGCTACCTGCATGCACAGGGCAATCTCCTCATCGGCAGTGAAAACGGACTTACTGTTGGATAGAGAAAGGTAATTCCAGTTGTCACCGCTGGGCTTTTCCCACAGAGAGATGTAGGTGTTGCCGGGCTTGACGCCGTAGGCGTCCATTGTGTCGGTGTCCGGTGTTGCCACAGTTGTTTCGGAGGTGCCAAACACCTCAGAGCCATCAGCGGTCTGGAGAGAAATCTTATAGGTTGCGCGGGGAATCAGATTTGTCAGGGTGAGCGCATTTTGTGTTGCGTCCTTGATTGCCGGATTATGATAGCTGGTGGTCGTGCCGTAGGATACATACCAGCCGCCCGCGGGTGCGCCGGAAAGGGTGTTCCAGGAGATCTGAACGCTGCCATCTGCCGACGCAGTGGCAGTCAGACCGGAAACGACAACGGGATTTGCGGGCAGGACGCAGACAAGCGGGGATGCCATGCCGGGCGCATTGATCGTGATCGTGTATTCCCGCGCAAGGTCCAGAATGGAAGTCGAGAAGGTCGGCTCTGTAACGGTGGTGGTAACTGTCGGGAAGTCCTGTGCCTCGCAGGTGACCTGCCATGCGGCAGGCTGATTTTCCGTGGCGGTCCAGTTGAGTGTTAGGGACTGAGCGGTGATCTCGGAGAAAGTGTAACCGCTGATTTTAACGAGCGGCAGGACGTCGATCTGTGTGCTGGTATTGCCGGAGAGGTAGATACCGTCAGTGCTCTCCAAAGTGAAGGTGTATTTCTGATTCAGCGCCAGGCCGCTGATTGTGGTGGAAGTGCCGGTGAAGGAGGTGGAGTTGGAGCCTCCGGCAGAATCCGTGTAGGAAAGCAGCCATTCCACAGGTGCGGGACCGGTATAGGAAAGTGTCAGAATGACGGAACCCTCTTCATCACCGAGCATGGAGGAGAACTCCGTGATCTGCGTGGATTCGGGCGTCGTGACATTCAATTCGGTCACACTGGAGCCGGACAGGCGGTGACGTCCGACTGCTCGGAGGCTGACCGTGTAGATCGTGTTTTCCTGCAGGCCGGTGAAGGTGTATTCGTTGTTGTTGCGGGTGCCGGTGTAGGCCACACCGTGGGAGTCCGTGCAGGTGACAAGGTAGTGGGAAGGATCGTCTTTGCTGTCCACGGCCAGTACGAACTGCTCCGTTGTGGAGCTGACGACACGCAGGGAAGTTATGCGGACGAAATACCAGCTGAACAGGAAATAAAGTGCAGCGCCGAACAGCAGAATGATGCCCAGTATGATGCACAGGGTCGCGGCAAAGGGCATCTTGCGCTTGCGGGGCTCGGTGGGTTCATCCGTTTCGTCCTCAGTGGGAGCGGCATCTACGTAAGCCTCGACAGGCGCTTCATCAGAAGATTCGGAAGGAACTTCCGCATCCTCGTGCGGCTCGTCCTCACCTGGACTGACTACGTCGCCGAGCGAGGCAAGGAAGGAGTCAAGGTCAATCTGATTGGGATCCTCATCTTCCTGCACTTCTTCCTCAGCAATAGGCTCGGCTTCCACGACTTCTTCCGGCTCATCCGCTGCTTCGGATGTGTCCTCCTGCACAGGCGCGGGAGCAGGGACAGGCTGCGGTGCAGACGGTGCTGCCTCTTCCACATCCGCTTCGGTGCCAGCACCGGAAAGGTCAGGGGCAAAGCTCTGGCGGAAGGTCTCGTCCTGCTCGACATTGAAGCGGACGGGCTCTTCTGCATTTTCCTCCGGCTCGTCCGAAATCACAGGCAGAGGGGAGGTGACGATGGGTGGGACGATCAGTTCATCGGAAAGCTCATTGCGCTGCATATAATACATAAGCGCCTGCTTGAGCTCCTCCGGCGTCTGGAAGCGCGCCTCCACGGTGGGGGCGCAGGCCTTGAGAATGATTGCCGAGAGCTCGTAGTCGGCATACAGCGGAGTGGGCATTGCCTTGCCGGTCAGACGGAGCTTGTCCGCCATGCCGGGTTCGGTATGCTCATCTTCAAAGGGACCGTGATTGCCGTTGTAGATTCGATAGAGCAGCATTCCGAGAGAATACAGATCAATCGTGGGATTGGGCGAGGCCATGATGTCGGACAGTTCCGGCGCAGCATAAGGCCCCAGGTATTCCTCCGGTACGGAGGCGTATTGCAGATCTTCCAGCGGCGTCAGGCCAAGGTCTCCAAGCTGGAAGCGGCCGGACTGAGTCAGAAAGACATTTTCCGGCTTCAGGTTGGAAAAAAGGTATCCGGCTTCGCGGCAGGCAGAAAGTGCATCGCAGAGATCAAGCCCCAGATTGACGGCGCGCAGGTTCGTCATGGCGCTTTCCGCAATGACCGTGCTCAGCGGGATCTGGCGGGGATAGAGAATGTAAACATCATAACCTACACCGGATTCCTTCGGCTCGATCTGGCAGCCCTTTGCGGCGAGGAAAAAACCGGAAGCCGCAAGCTTCTGCCCGGCGGCTACCTCTTTTCGGTTCCCGTCGGCGACAGTGCCGTAATACGTATGTACGGCAGCCTGATCAGGATACGCGCCGGAGAGCAGCAGAGCATAGATCTGCTTGTCGGCGGCGGGGATGGATATGTGCTTGACGACGTAGCGTTCGCCGGAGTCCTCGTGCAGGAGGGAATAGCAGTGACAGCCTTCACGCCCGGAAATCTCCTCAAGAACCGTCATGCGATCCAAAAGAGGAGATACCATTTTCAACTCGGACATCGAACACGCCTCCTTGAATTAAACTCAAATTCATGCAATTCTATATTATGATAAATTCGAGAAAAAAGCAACTAAATTTTTGCCTGATTTGTGGAAATTCGCTGCTGAAATAAGGAATCCGGTGGCAGGTGAAAATAATAAAGCGATTTATATATATTGAAACGGCAAAAAGAGAGAATAAGCTTGAATTGATTTTC
>CABSBF010000018.1 GCA_902475855.1 uncultured Eubacteriales bacterium | reverse complement strand
TGCCCAAATCATCCTTGCAAACTTTGTTAGTTTTATCAAACAAAAAAGTCTTGCATGAGCAAGACTTTTTTTGTATAATAATGCTGTAATTGAAGATTGATAGCTGTAACGAAGTGCTGAGCGCACGGGCTTCCAACTATCACTCAGGGTTGCTTGAGTGGAGATGTTGAACTTTTGGGTTCTGCATCCCCATTTTTGTTTTTTCACACACAAAGGAGGTCAACGTCATGTACATTCTCGCAAACGGTAAGCTGATCACCCGTGACCCCGCCAATGGCTATCTGCCCGACGGCGGCGTTGTCATCGACGGAACCAAAATCAAGGAGGTCGGCAAAACCACCGATCTGAAGGCCAGGTACCCGGACGCCGAATTTATTGACGCCAAGGGCGGCGTGATCATGCCTGCGCTCATCAATGCCCATACTCATATCTATTCAGCACTGGCCCGCGGCCTTTCCATCAAGGGCAACAACCCCACCAACTTCTACGAAGTGCTCAACGGCACATGGTGGGCCATCGACCGCAAACTCACACTCAAGGGCACCCGTGCTTCCGCCGACGCACTGTACATTGACTGCATCAAGCAGGGCGTTACGACCATCTTCGATCATCATGCCTCCTACTGTGAAATCCCAGGCAGTCTGCACACCATTGCCGAGTCCGCCAAGAAGTTCGGCATCCGCTCCTGCCTGTGCTACGAGGTTTCCGACCGCGACGGCGAGGAAAAGTGCTTGCAGGCCATTCAGGAAAACGCCGACTTCATCACCGAGTGCGAGCAGCGCAAGGATCCGATGCTTGCCGCCATGTTCGGCGGTCACGCACTGTTCACCATCTCTGACAAGACCTTTGACCGTATGGTCGAGGCCAACAACGGCCGTACCGGCTATCATATCCATGTGTCCGAAGGTATGAACGACGTGTATGATTCCCTGCAAAATTACGGCCGCCGTCCCGTGCAGCGTTTGCAGGATCACGGAATTCTGGGTGAAAAGACCATCCTCGGCCACTGCATCCACGTCAATTCTGCTGAGATTGAGATCATCAAGGCGACGAACACCATGGTCGTCAACAACCCCGAATCCAACATGGGCAACGCCGTTGGCACCTGCCCTGTTCTGCCGCTGTACAAGGCCGGCATTCTGCTCGGCATGGGCACCGACGCTTACACCAACGATATGCTGGAATCCATCAAGGTTGCTCTGTGCGCCCAGCGCCAGAACGCCTGCCTGCCGAATGTCGGCTGGTGTGAGGTCACGGATATGCTCTTCAAAAACAATGCCAGAATCGGCGCAAAGTACTTCCCGGATGAGCTGGGCGTACTCAAGGCCGGCGCGGCTGCGGATGTGATCGTTATGGATTATAAGCCCTTCACTCCCTTCTCCGATGCGAACATTGACGGCCATATGATCTTCGGCATGACCGGCCGTCAGTGCCAGACTACGATCGCAAACGGCAAGCTGCTGATGAAGGATCGTGAGCTGATCGGTATCGACGAGGAAGCCGAGAACGCACACATCCTGGAAGAATCCAAGAAGCTCTGGGGCGCTCTGAACGGCTGCGAGTATTGATTTTTCTGCTGCCGCAGAGAAACCGGCAGTATCCGCTATTCCTCCCATCGGCGGAGGATGACACCTATAATCTGACCAAGGAGGATTACCTATGTCTGAAAGAATGTATCCCATTCCCTTCAAGGAGCTGATGCGCTGGGTTGTGACCGAGCGCACAAACTCCGGTGAAATTTTCGGTATCCATCAGTCCTATACCGCCGACCCCGGCAAGACCCTGCCCATCTTCGGCGAGAAAATTGAAACGCCTTTTGGCCCTGCGGCCGGCCCAAACAGCCAGCTTGCGCAGAACATCATTGCCTCCTATGTCGCGGGCGCGCGCTTCTTTGAGGTCAAGACCGTCCAGAAAATGGACGGCGAGGAGCTCGCCCGCTGCGTGCCGCGTCCCTGCATCCTCGCTGACGATGAGGGCTATAACCAGGAGTGGTCCACCGAGCTAGAAGTCCGCCAGGCACTGGATGAGTATATCAAGGCGTGGTGCGCGCTGAAAGTCATGGCCAAGGTCTGGGGCTACGGCGATCCGGACGGCTTTGTGTTCAATATGTCCGTCGGTTACGACCTTGAGGGCATCAAGGGCGAGAAGATCGACCACTACATTGAGTCCATGAAGGACGCCTCCGCGACGCCCATCTTTGCCGAGTGCAAGCAGGTCCTGACGGAGCTCTTCCCGGACGAAAAGGACTTCATCGCGGGCATTTCTCCGCGCGTTTCCCGCAGCGTCACCCTGTCCACTCTGCATGGCTGCCCGCCGGATGAGATCGAGCGTATTGCCTCCTATCTCATCACCGAGAAAAAGGTCAACACCTTTGTCAAGTGCAATCCGACCATTCTCGGCTACCATGATGCCCGCACGATCCTTGACTCAATGGGCTATGACTACATTGTCTTTGACGATCACCATTTCAACGAGGATCTGCAATGGAAGGACGCCGTGCCGATGTTCGAACGGCTGCAGGCGCTGGCCGACAGGAGCGGCCTGGAATTTGGTCTGAAGCTGTCGAACACCTTCCCCGTGGACACCACGCGCGGTGAGCTGCCGAATAACGAAATGTATATGTCCGGCCGTTCCCTCTTCCCGCTGACCATCGAAATGTGCCGCAGAATCTCCGCGCAGTTTGGCGGCAAGATGAAGATTTCCTTTGCAGGCGGCGCTGAATACTTTAACTGCGACAAGCTCTTGGCCGCAGGCATCTGGCCGATCACCGTCGCGACGACTATCCTCAAACCGGGCGGCTACAACCGCCTTGTCCAGATGGCCAAAAAGGTCGAAGGCATGGAATTCAAACCTTTCACCGGCACGGACACCGAGGCCATCGCCGAGATGAGCCGCGCCTGCCGCACGGACTACCACCATGTCAAGCCCGTCAAGCCCCTGCCTTCCCGCAAGACCGACGAGCAAGTCCCGCTGATCGACTGCTACATGGCGCCCTGCAAAGGCGGCTGCCCCATTGCGCAGGACATTCCCGAATACATCGAGCTGTGCAAAAAGGGCCTTTACAATGAGGCGCTCCGGCTCATCGTCGAGAAGAATCCCCTGCCCTTCATCACCGGCACCATTTGCGCCCACCGCTGCATGGGCAAGTGCAGCCGCAACTTCTACGATGAGGCAGTACAGATCCGCGCAACCAAGCTGCTCGCTGCCGAACGCGGCTATGACGCACTGATCTCCTCCATCAAGCGCCCCGCTCCCGTTGCCGGCAAGAAGGCCGCGATCATCGGCGGCGGCCCGACCGGCATCGCCGCAGCCTACTTCCTCGGCCGTGCCGGTGTCGCCTGCACAATCTTCGAGCGCACCGGTTCATTGGGCGGTATTGTCCGTCATGTCATCCCCGAATTCCGTATCTCTGAGGAAGCCATCGGCAAGGATGTCGCTCTGATGCTCGCCTACGGTGCAGAGGTCAAGCTCAACACCGAAGCGCCCTCCGTTGAGGAGCTGAAAAAGCAGGGTTACACTCACATTCTCTATGCAGTCGGCGCTTGGAAGCCCGGCAAGCTGGACATCGAAGGCAACGTCCGCGGCGTCATCGGCTGGCTGGAGGAAATGAAGGCCGGCAAGGGCGGCGAGTTGGGGCATGTTGCCGTCGTCGGCGGCGGCAACACCGCCATGGATGCCGCACGTGTCGCCAAGCGCGCGGGCGCGAAATCCTCAACGCTCGTCTACCGCCGCACAAAGAAATATATGCCCGCCGACGCCGAAGAGCTGGAGCTGGCCATTGCCGACGGCGTCGAATTCCTCGAGCTGGTTGCTCCCGTCGCGCAGAAAGACGGCAAGCTCATCTGCAACAAGATGAAGTTGGGCGAGCCGGATGCCTCCGGCCGCAGAAGCCCCGTTCCCACCGGCGAAACCGTTGAAATTCCCTGCGACCTCGTAATCTCCGCAGTTGGCGAGCAGGTAGACGATGCGCTCTTCGCCGCCAACGGCATCGAGCTGAACGCCAAAAAACGCCCGGCCTTCCGCACCAATCTGGAGAACGTCTTTGCCGCAGGTGACGCAGCACGCGGTCCCGCGACCGTCGTGGAAGGCATTGCCGATGCAGCCGCCTTTGCGCAAGCCGTCATCGGCAAGGCGCATACCTATGTGATTCCGGCAGAGGCCTACCCCACCGCTGCGGAGGCCGTTGCAAAGAAGGGCACGCTCGCCATGGCATGTGATGCCGCCTGCGAGGGCGACCGCTGCCTGGACTGCAACACCGTCTGCCAGAACTGCGCCGATGTCTGCCCGAACCGCGCAAACGTCGTTATCCGCTTTGCTGACGGCCGCACGCAGATCCTGCACGTGGACAAAATGTGCAACGAGTGCGGCAACTGCACCTCCTTCTGCCCCTATGCCTCCCAGCCCTGCAAGGACAAGTTCACCCTGTTCCAGACCGAGCGTGACATGGAAGACTCCACCAACCGCGGTTTCTGCTTCCTCGCAGACGGCAAAGTTCGTGTCCGTCTGTGTGAAACAAAGGACTACGAGCTGGATGCTTCCAACGACCTGCCGAAGGACATCGAGCTGTTCATTCTGACCGTCAGAGAAAAATACAGCTACCTGTTCTGAGTTTTTTGCACCTCCCGCCGTCCCGCAGGGAACTCCTGTGGGACGGCTTTGTCCGTAATTTGCGGACTTTTGTTTATCTCAACAATTTGCAGCCGAGCATTTCTTCCAGAATCGGCACTTTTTATTCAAACGAAGTATTGTAATCGTCCTCTTTTGCGAGTATAATAGATAGAAATTCTAAATAAGGAGGACGTTGAAATGAGTAAATGCCGTATTCCCGATGGATACTCGAACCCGCTGACCGTTTATGAAACGCAGTGCGCGATCGAGTTCATCAAGCACAATTTCCAGAAGAATTTGTGCCACGCTCTCAATCTGATGCGTGTGTCGGCCCCGTTGTTTGTGGAAGGAGCTTCCGGCCTGAATGACAATCTTAATGGCTACGAGCGGCCCGTATCATTCGACGTCCCCGACGTCGGCGTTGAGGCGCAGGTCGTCCACTCCCTGGCGAAATGGAAACGCTATGCCCTTGCGCGCTACGACTTCCGTCCCGGGAAGGGCTTGGTCACCGACATGAACGCCATCCGCCGCGATGAGATCGTGGACAACCTCCACTCGGTCTATGTTGATCAGTGGGACTGGGAAAAGGTCATCACACGTGAAACACGCAACGAGGACTACCTCAAAAAGACCGTCCAGAGCATTGTTAATGCGATCTACGTTACAAACGAGACTCTGAAGATCGAGTTCCCTCAGCTTACCGTGGATCTGCCGCGGGAGGTGCTCTTCGTCAAGACGCAGGAGCTGGAGGATCGTTACCCGGAGCTCTCCGCAGCCGAGCGAGAGACTGCATATCTCAGGGAGAACCCCGGCAAAGCCGTTTTCCTGATGCAGATCGGTGGCGCACTGCGCTCCGGTAAACCGCATGACGGCCGGGCCCCGGACTATGACGACTGGGCGCTTAATGGCGACATCCTTTTCTGGAATGACACGCTGGGTCGTGCCTTTGAGGTTTCCTCCATGGGCATCCGCGTAGACGCCGAGTCGCTCGACCGTCAGCTCACCGTCTCCGGCTGCGACGATCGCCGCACGTTCCCCTTCCATAAAGCGCTTCTGGCAAACGAGCTGCCGCTCACCATCGGCGGCGGCATCGGCCAGTCTCGGTTGTGCATGCTGTTGATCGGCTGTGCCCACATTGGCGAAGTTCAGTCCAGCGTCTGGGATACCAAAACCATCGCCACCTGCAAAGAAGCAGGCGTAATGTTGTTGTAAGAGAGGAAAATTCATGGAACTCATCACTGTTCGCGAGCTTTTCAAAAACACCGAAAACTATGCCGGCAAGACCATTGAGGTCGGCGGCTGGGTGCGCTCTGTACGTGCCTCCAAATCCTTCGGCTTCATTGTGCTGAGCGACGGCACCTACTTTTCCCCGCTTCAGGTTGTCTATCATGACAATCTGGAGAATTTTGCAGAGATTTCTAAAATCAATGTCGGCGCAGCTTTGATCGTGCGCGGCACTCTGGTCGAAACGCCGGAGGCCAAGCAGCCCTTTGAGCTTCAGGCGGATGAGGTTACAATTGAAGGCACATCCACCCCGGACTATCCCCTGCAAAAGAAGCGCCATACACTGGAGTATCTGCGCACGATGACGCATCTGCGTCCGCGCACCAATACCTTCCAGGCAGTCTTCCGTGTTCGCAGCCTTGCAGCATATGCGATTCATCGTTTCTTTCAGGAGCGCGGCTTTGTCTATGTCCACACGCCCCTCATCACCGGCTCCGACTGCGAGGGTGCAGGCGAAATGTTCCAGGTCACTACGCTGGATCTGAACAACGTTCCCCGCAGGGAGGACGGCAGTGTTGACTACAGCAAGGATTTTTTCAACAAGCCCACCAACCTGACCGTTTCCGGCCAGCTCAACGGCGAGACCTACGCCATGGCCTTCCGCAATATCTACACATTCGGCCCCACTTTCCGCGCCGAAAACTCCAACACCACGCGCCATGCAGCCGAGTTCTGGATGATCGAGCCGGAGATCGCCTTTGCAGACCTCTCGGATGACATGCGTCTTGCCGAGGATATGATCAAGTATATCATTTCCTACGTTCTTGAAAATGCGCCGGAGGAAATGGCGTTCTTCAATCAGTTTGTCGATAAGGCTCTGCTGGAGCGCCTGCACCATGTGCTGACCTCTGATTTTGGCCACGTCACCTATACCGAAGCAATTAAGCTGCTGGAGCCGCACAACGACTCCTTTGACTACCCCGTCCACTGGGGCAGTGATCTGCAAACCGAGCACGAGCGCTTCCTGACCGAAACAATCTTCAAGCGTCCGGTCTTTGTGACGGATTATCCGAAGGAGATCAAGGCCTTCTACATGAAGCTGAACCCGGATGGTAAGACCGTCGCCGCGATGGACTGCCTTGTGCCCGGCATCGGCGAGATCATCGGTGGCAGCCAGCGTGAGGACGATTATGACACACTGATCGCGCGCATGAAGGAGCTTGGCCTGAACGAAGAGGATTACGACTTCTATCTTGACCTTCGCAAATATGGCACGGCGCGCCACGCCGGTTTCGGCCTTGGCTTTGAGCGCTGCGTGATGTATCTGACCGGAATGGCCAACATCCGCGATGTCATTCCCTTCCCCCGCACCGTCAACAACTGCGATCTGTAATAACGGACTCCTGCGCGTCGCATTTGCGGCGCGCAGTTTTTTGTGCTCTGAATGCAGTTTGTCCTTCGTTTTTGGAAGAAGTGCAAAAGAAAAATTCCGTTAATGTTCCGTTTTCCTTCAAGCACAAGTTTACAGTAATGATAATTTCAATGCTTTTGAACAGAAGTTATCAACAGTCTGCACAGGTTTATGAACAGACCTCTATTTGGAAAACGCTGATTTTACAGAGTTCGACAAAATCTTTTACATTCCGCACCGCATTGTGTCGCTTTATGTGGTTTACATAAAATTTTCCATCGTATTGAAAGTCTTTAACTTTTTGGACAAAAAACTTGCAGGATGCATAGCTGCATCCTGCAAGTTTTTTCAGAGCGTTTCGCCCTCCATGGATTTGGTCGCGTAGGCGTTGAGCGTCTGGTCGGCCAGATTCCCGCTCAGGTACTCATAATACCCCTGTGAGCCAATCATCGCCGCATTGTCACCGCAGAGGCTCAGAGGCGGCATACACAGGCGCACGCCGCGCTTTTGCGCCTCGCGGGTCAGATCCGCACGGATCCGGGAATTCGCTGCAACTCCGCCCGCAACCGCCAGCGTCTTTCTTCCGGTCAGCTCCAACGCCTGCATTGCGCGCGGGACCAGCATTTCGCTCACAGCCGCAGAAAAAGACGCGCACAAATCCGGAACATGGATCTCTTGCCCCTTCTGCTGCGCATTGTGGATGAGGTTGACGGCAGCCGTTTTCAGGCCGGAGAAGGACATATCCAGCGGATTTCCGGAAATCTTGCTGTGCGGGAGGGCATAGCGCGTTTCATCGCCGCTCTGCGCAGCACGGTCAAGCGCTGCACCGCCGGGATAGGGCATATCCAGCATTCGTGCAACCTTGTCGAAGCATTCCCCTGCCGCGTCGTCGCGCGTTCCGCCGAGAATTTCCATTTTCGTATAATCCTGCACATCGACCAGCATAGTATGTCCGCCGGAAACGACAAGGCAGAGAAAGGGCGGTTCCAAGTCCTGGTAGGCCAGATAATTGGCAGCAATATGCCCGCGGATATGGTGAACGGGCACAAGGGGAACATCCAACGCAAGCGCTGCGGCCTTGGCAAAGTTCACACCGACCAGCAGCGCGCCGATCAGGCCGGGGGCATACGTCACGGCAACGGCATCAATATCCGTCCGCGTCACGTTGGCGCGCAGAAGCGCCTGATCTGCAAGGCCATAGATCGCCTCAATGTGCTTGCGCGAGGCAATTTCCGGGACAACGCCGCCATAGATGCGGTGCAGCGCTACCTGCGAAGCGATGCAGTCTGTCAGAACCTCCCGGCCGTCGCGCACCAGTGCGACGGCGGTTTCATCGCAGGAGGATTCCACCGATAGTATCAGCATATCAAAGCTCCTTTCTCAGGATGAGCGCGTCCTCCTGTGGGTTGACATAATATTTCTTTCGGCAGCCGACCTGCTGAAAGCCGTTTTTCTCATAAAGTTTTTGCGCCGCCAGATTGGACGCGCGCACCTCCAGCGCAAGAGAATTGATCTCCCGCGATTTCAGTTCCAGAATCAGCGCTTCCAGCAGGCGCTGCGCCACCCCGTTTCTGCGTTTTCCCGGCGCTACGGCAAGATTCATCACATCCGCCTCCGGCGGAACGAGCTGAGAACCAACGTAGCCCGCAACCTCTTCTTTATCCTCCGCGACGAGCCACAGGCTCCACTTGTTTCTTAATTCGGAGGCAATGGAATTCCTGCTCCATGGGGCAGAAAAGCAGGCGATCTCCAGTGCGGCGATTGCGTCGAGGTGGCGTTCCTGCATGGGTACAATTCTGATCATTTCGCATCGTACCAACTTTCACCCATTTTTGCCTCCGCAACCAGAGGCACCTCCAGCTCAACCGCATGCTCCATCTGTTCCGTCACGATCTCCATCACGCGCGGCGCTTCAAAAGCGGGGCACTCAACGATCAACTCGTCATGCACTTGCAGCACAAGCTGCGCCTGTAACTCCTCCTGCGCCAGTGCATCGCGCACGCGCACCATTGCCAACTTGATAATGTCCGCAGCGCTTCCCTGCACCGGTGTGTTGAGCGCGATTCGCTCCGCTCCGGAGCGGACATTGAAGTTTTGGCTTTTGATCTCCGGAATATAGCGGCGACGGTGGAAGATCGTCTCCACATAGCCCTGATTTTTTGCCGTTTCCACGATGTCGTGCATATAGGCGCGCACGCCGCCAAAGCGCGTGAGATAGCTGTCGATATACTCCTTGGCTTCCCGGCGTGAAACGCCGATGTCCTGCGCCAGAGAGAATTCGGAAATGCCATAGACGATGCCGAAATTGACTGCCTTGGCATGGCGGCGCATCAGCGGTGTGACCTCGGAGACCGGCACGCCGAACACCTGAGAGGCCGTAACAGTGTGGAAATCCTCTCCGCTGCGGAAGGCCTCCTGCATCTGCCTGTCATGCGCAATATGCGCCAGCACGCGCAGCTCGATCTGGCTGTAGTCTGCATCCACGAGCACCCAGCCGGGGCGCGGGACAAACATCTTACGGATCTCACTGCCCAGCTCCGTGCGCACGGGGATATTTTGCAGATTCGGCTCTGTAGATGACAGGCGGCCGGTGGCCGTCACCGTGTTCTGGAAGGTGGTATGAATGCGGCCGTCCACTCCGATTTCCTTTTGCAGGCCGTCGGCATAGGTAGACTTGAGCTTCGTCAGCATCCGATAGTCCATGATTGCCTGCACGACAGGATGCTTATCGCGCAGCTTTTCCAGCACCTCGGCATTGGTCGAGTAGCCACTCTTGGTTTTTTTGACCGGCGGCAGGCCCAGCTTGACAAAGAGGAGCTCGCCCAACTGCTGCGTGGAATTGATATTGAATTCACCGCCGGCGCAGTCAAAAATCAAATTCTGACACGCTTCAATGCGCTCGGAAAGCATCCGGCCAAAATCGTGCAGCGCCTTCGCGTCCACATGGACGCCTGCCGCCTCCATCTGTGCAAGCACACCACACAGAGGCAATTCTATCTCAAAATACAGTTTCTCCGTGCCCTGCTCGTGCAATTTCTGCGCAAAAATTTCATGTAACCGTGCCACACAGGAAACCTCGGCAGGGAGCACAGATTCTGCGGGAAGCTCTTTTTCTGTCGATGGAACAACATGAAGGTAGTCCTCCGCCAGACGGGAAAGCTCGTATTTCCCGCGCGTCGCATCGAGCAGATACCCGGCAACCGCCGTATCAAACACGAAGTTATCACATGCCACGCCACACTCCAGCAGTCTGCGCATCAGAGGCTTGGTGTCGTGTGCGATCTTGGGAATCGACGCAGAAGCAAGGTGCGTCAACACCTTGTCATATGCCGCATTCAGCGTCTCCCGTTTGAGTAAATACACCGTGCTGTCATCTTCAGGGCGGATAGCCATGGCATCCAGCGTTTCGGTAAATGCCAGGCAGACTGTGCGCCCATCCAGAAGCTGCATCGCATGCGGCAGAGACTCGACCTCATTGGCGGCGCAGTCCGCCGTGAATGTCTCGCGTTCCTTCTCGTCCGGCTCGTCAAATGCCGCGCTGCGAAGCTGGTAGCGATCGATCAGTTTTTGGAATTCCAGTCTTGTAAAGAGATCATACAGTTCTCTTCTTTTGGGCGGCTGCACCAGGTTCTTCTCCGGTGCAAAATCCGCCAGCGGCGCATTGCAGCGAATCGTCGCCAGCTCGTAGGAAAGGTAGGCCATTTCCCTTCCGTTTTCCAGTTTTTCGCGCAGCTTCCCCTTGATCTCCGGGCTCTCCAGATGCGCATATACGCCATCCAGTGTCCCGAACTTGTGCAGCAGATCGCCGGCGGTTTTAGGGCCGACACCGGCCACACCGGGAATATTGTCCGAGCTGTCGCCCATCAGAGCCTTCAGATCAATCAGATGCTCCGGCGCAAAGCCATACTCTGATTCAAAGACCTCCGGAGTATAGTTGACCGTTGTGGTCTGCCCGGCCTGTGTACGCACCAGCTTGACTGTCACATGCGGCTCGACAAGCTGCAAACTGTCACGGTCGCCGGTCAAAATTACACAGTCCCACTCCTCACGGCTGCACGCAGCCGCCACCGTTCCGATCACATCGTCGGCCTCCCAGCCCTGACATTCATAAATCGGAATATTCATCGCACGCAAAACCTGTTTCATGACCGGCATCTGCATGGCAAGTTCTTCCGGCATCGGATGCCGCGTCGCCTTATAGCCATCATATTTCAGATGACGGAAGGTCGGCCCATGCAGGTCGAACGCAACGCACAGTGCATCCGGCTTTTCTTCGGCAGTAACCTTCTGCATGATATTCAGGAAACCGAAAATCGCATTCGTATACAGGCCGTCGCGCGTTGTCAGCGGCCGCACACCATAAAAGGCGCGGTTGATGACGCTGTTGCCGTCCAGAATCATTAGTTTCATTTCAGGGCTCCTTTCAGATGCGCTTGCAAACCGCCCCCTGCGGTGTATCGACGATCTCGTAGCCCATGCTCTTAAGCTCATCGCGGATACGGTCTGCCTCCGCCCAGTTCTTCGCTTTCTTGGCGGCAGCACGCGCTTCCAGCAGCGGCACAACCGCAGGATCGTTTTGAATTGTCTCCTGCTGCGGCTGCGCCTTACGTTCCTTCTCTGCTGCCGCAAGCAGATTCAGGCCGAGCACCCTGTCAAAGTCTGCCAGCGCAGCCAGTTTGGTCGCATCGTTCGTTTTGGCCTTCAGCACATCATAAAGTGCCGTGACCGCAAGCGAGGTATTGAGGTCGCCATTCAACGCCGTTTCAAAGCGCTGCTTCAAGGCGGCAAAGGCTGCCTCATCCGCCGGCTCCTGCGCATCCGGGCGAAGCGCCGCGATTTTGGAAATGAGCTTCTGATAGGTCACAGCGGCATTATCGAGGTTTTCCCAGGAAAAGACCAGATTGCGGCGGTAGTGGCTTTGCAAGCAGAAAAGACGGTAGACGATGGGGTCATAGCCTTTCTCCTCCAGCAGGGAAACTGTCAGGAACTCTCCCTTGGATTTGGACATCTTTCCGCTCTCCGTGTTCAGATGGTGGACATGGAACCAGTAATTGCACCATTTGTGGCCGAGATAGGACTCGGACTGCGCAATTTCATTCGTGTGATGCGGGAAAGCGTTGTCAATGCCGCCGCAGTGAATGTCGAGATACTCGCCCAAATGCTTGATGCTGATGCCGGAGCACTCAATGTGCCAGCCAGGATAGCCGACGCCCCACGGGGAGTCCCACTTGAGCGCCTGATCTTCGAACTTCGACTTGGTGAACCAGAGAACAAAATCGTTCTTATTGCGCTTGTTCGTGTCCTCCTCAACGCCCTCACGGACACCGACCTCAAGATCCTCCTCGTTATGATCGTTGAACACATAGTATTTTTCCAGCTTAGAAGTATCGAAATACACATTTCCGCCCGCAAGATAGGCAAAGCCCTTGTCCAGCAGCGTTTCAATGATGTGGATATACTCGGGGATGCAGTGTGTAGCAGGCTCGACGACGTCCGGGCGCTTGATATTCAACTTTTCGCAGTCGGCAAAAAAGGCGTCAGTATAAAACTTGGCAATCTCCATCACGGTTTTATGCTCGCGCTTGGCGCCCTTGAGCATCTTGTCCTCGCCGGTATCGGCGTCAGAAGCAAGATGTCCGACGTCCGTAATATTCATCACGCGCTTGACGGGATAACCGAGATAGCGCAAGCTTTTCTCCAGCACATCCTCCATGATATAGCTGCGCAGGTTGCCGATGTGGGCAAAATGATACACTGTCGGGCCGCAGGTATACATTTTCACCAGAGATGGATCGTTGGGAACAAACAGTTCCTTTTTGTGGCTCAAAGAGTTGTAAAGATACATTTATTTTTCCTCCAATTGTTTTTCCAGCGCCTCGATGCGCCCGGTCAGATAGTCCAGCTCTGTACGGACGGGATCCGGGGTATGGATATGGTCGAGTTTTTCTCCGTTCAGACGCACTACACGCCCCGGCACACCAACTACTGTAGAATTGGGCGGTACCTCGCTGAGTACCACGGAATTTGCCGCAATGCGCGCGTTATCCCCCACCTTGAACGGCCCCAGCACCTTCGCGCCGCAGCCGATCATTACATTATTGCCAATGGTCGGATGGCGCTTCTCTCGCGCTGCGCCCGTTCCGCCAAGGGTCACACCCTGATAGATCAGGCAGTCATCTCCGACCTCCGCCGTCGCGCCGATGACGATTCCCATGCCATGGTCTATGACCAACCGGCGCCCGATCTTCGCCGCCGGATGGATCTCTACACCGGTGCGCCGCCGTGCGATCTGTGACACCCAGCGCCCCAGAAATCTCATATGATGTATAAACAGCCAATGCGCCACGCGGTGATACATGATGGCATGCAGCCCATTGTAGAGCCAGAACACCTCAAATTTGCTGCGCGCCGCAGGGTCGTTCTTCTGATATGCCTCTATGGTTTCTTTTAACCGCATTGATCCGCCTCCATACTACAAAAAACAGCCCGCCTCTTTATTCTCTCAAGAGGCGGGCTATGCTCGCGGTTCCACTCTGATTTCTCACTCAACGCCTTTACGCGGCGAACGGGGTCTCCCCTGCGCTCCCGGACGCACCTTCACACACGCTCCGCCGCGCCTGCTTCCAGCCGATGGCAGGCGCTCTCTGCTGCGGAATCGCGGGTTACTCTTCCCGTTCACAGCGCATATTCAGCTATATCAGTATATTATCATCCGCGCTGGGCGGTGTCAATCCTTACTTTTCAAAGACGCTGTGGTTCTGAACAAAATACTCGATGCCGGAATACAGTGTGGTCAGCGAAACCGCCGCAATCACGATCCAGTTGACGGCATTCACTGCCGTCTGGCCAAGAAGATCAATAAACGTCGAGACATTCAGAAGCAGCATGACGGAGATGCCCGTCATTGTGACGGCAGTTTTGACCTTGCCGGACCAGCCGGCGGCAATGACCTTTCCTTTGCTGGCCGCGATCATCCGCAAGCCGCTGACCGCAAATTCCCGTGCCAGCACGATCATAACCGCCCATGCCGGAAAAATGCCCCACTCGCAAAGCATGACCATCGCCGCGATAACAAGTACCTTATCCGCCAGCGGGTCGAGGAACTTGCCAAGATCGGTCACCTGATTGTAGCGGCGGGCGATCTTGCCGTCCACGATATCCGTAAGACTGGCGATTGCAAAGATAGCCAGCGCAATATAATGCATTACTGCGCCGCAATGCTCAGAGAGATACATGAAGATAATGAAAATCGGGATCATAATCACGCGGATCAGTGTAATTTTTGTTGCAGTAGTCATTGCTTATCTCCTCACTTTTCCCGTCAGATCTCCGTCGCTGACGCCTGTGATTTCCACCGGCACAAAGCTTCCTGTCCGGACGGTTTCCTCACTTGTAAACGCGACCCGGCCGTCAATTTCAGGCGAATCGGCATAGGTGCGGCCAAAATACTGCTCCGTCTCCGGATCATAGCCCTCGCAGAGCACTTCAAGCGTCCGGCCGCGTTGCTTTTCATTATATTCATCCATTACGCGGGATTGAAGCTCATTGATAATCTCCGCGCGCCGCATGGCGACCTCTTCCGGCGGATACTCCATCGCAGCCGCCGGCGTTCCCTCCTCCGGAGAGAAGGCAAAGGCGCCGACGCGCTCCAGCTTATGCTCGCGCAGCCATGTGCAGAGCTCTTCAAATTCTGCCTCGCCCTCTCCGGGAAGGCCCGTGATCAGGCTCGTGCGCATAACGGCATCCGGAATTCTGCTGCGCAGCTTGGCAAACAGCTCATCCAGATCCGCGCGCATGCCGCGCCGGTTCATTCGCTTCAGAATCGCATCGTTGACATGCTGGATGGGAATATCAAAGTACTTGACAATCTTCGGTTCCTGCGCGATCACGTCGATCAATTCGTCCGTAATGGCGTCGGGATAGAGATAATGTACCCGGATCCAGTGAAGCTTTTCGATCTTGCAAAGCTCCCGCAAAAGTTCCGGCAGCATTTGTTTTCCATAGAGATCGACCCCATAGCGGCTCGTGTCCTGTGCCACGACAATCAGTTCTTTGACTCCCTCTTCCGCAAGTGTTCGTGCCTCATAGAGGCACGCGTCCATACTTCGGCTGCGATATTTTCCGCGCAGATAGGGAATCACGCAAAACGCGCAGCGATTGTTGCAGCCCTCCGCAATTTTGAGGAAGGCATAGTGTTCCGGCGTCGTCAGGATCCGCCCGACCTCGTCGATCGGCGCATCAATGCTGCCGAATTCGACAACCGTTTCTCCGGCCAGAAGTCTTTCCGCCGTCTGCACAATATCGCCGTAGCTTCCGGTGCCGAGAACGCCGTCCACCTCCGGTAACTCCTGCATGATTTCCTGCTGATACCGCTGGGACAGGCAGCCCGTCACCAGGATTTTCCCGATCACACCCTCCTGCTTCAGCGCACCCATCGCAAGAATATTGTCGATGGCCTCGCTCTTTGCGGAGTCAATAAAGCCACAGGTGTTGATAATAACCAGATCCGCTCCCTCCACGCCGGAGAGAATCTCAAAGCCTGCCTCGCGCAGGAGATAGAGCATTTGTTCTGCGTTGACCTGATTTTTTGCACAGCCCAACGAGATCATTCCGATCCGTTTACCCATAGGTGCCGTAACTTCCTTTCTGTTATTCCTCCGGAAGCTCCTCCTCCGGAACATAGCGCTCCAACGCGCTGCGGATGTCGCTCCACGAATGGCCGCGCCGCAGCAGCGCGTCAGTAGCACGCTTTTGTTCTTTTTGATCCGGCTTCGCGCCGCGGAAGCGCCGCCGCAAAAACTCGTCTATGGCATTTTCCTGCGGTGGAAGCTGGGAAAGCGCCTGCTCCCACAGCTCGCGCGGGATTTTCTTTTCATAAAGCATCTGTCGGACGCGCGCCGCGCCGTAGCCCTTGGCTGCGCCCGAGCGCACAATCTGAGCGGCAACTTCGGTGTCGTCCAGCAGATGCAGCTCATCGAGCCATTGCACAGCCTGCTGCGCACGCTCCTCCGTCTCGCCCTTGCGGACAAGGCGGCATTGCAGCTCGCGTTTTGACACCGGTACAGCGGAGATAATGCGCACCGCACGCTCACGGGCAGATGTCTCTGCACAGGTATCGCGCAGGGAGTCCAGTGCAGCCTCCGAAAGCTCCACACCGGGAAACAGGCTCAGCTCCGTAATGACCGCCGGAAACACCAGCATACTCGTCCCGTTGTCAAATCGCACGCGCAGCTTGCCCTGCGGTGAGCGTGTTTCCTCAACGGACTCAACCTTCATCGAAATCGTCCGCGGAAATATCTACCGCCTTGCCGGCCGGCTTTGCGGCAGCTCTGGAGCGGCTGTTTTGAAGCTGCGCCAGATTTTCGCGAACCTTTTCCTCCAGCATATCCGCAAGCTCCGGATGATCTGCGATATATTGCTTGGCATTGTCGCGTCCCTGGCCGATACGTTCGTCGCCGACGGAGAACCAGCTTCCGCTCTTGTTGACCAATTCCAGATTGACGGCAATATCGAGCAGCTCGCCAAAGCGGGAAATGCCCTCGCCGTACATGATATCAAACACCGCCTCACGGAAGGGGGGCGCGACCTTGTTCTTAATAACCTTGACGCGCGTGCGGTTGCCCACGATCTCGGTACCGTTCTTGATGGTTTCGACCTTGCGGACATCCAGACGCACGGAAGAATAGAACTTCAGCGCATTACCGCCGGTGGTCGTTTCGGGGTTGCCATACATCACGCCGATCTTCATGCGAAGCTGGTTGATGAAAATAACAATACAGTTTGTCTTTGCAACCGTTCCGGCCAGCTTGCGAAGCGCCTGCGACATCAACCGCGCCTGCAGGCCGACAAAGGCATCGCCCATCTCGCCTTCGATCTCGGCGCGGGGAGTCAGCGCCGCAACGGAGTCCACAACAACCACGTCGATCGCGCCGGAGCGCACAAGCGCGTCGGTAATGTCCAGCGCCTGCTCACCGGTATCCGGCTGGGAAACCAGCATGGAGTCGATGTCCACGCCGATAGCAGCCGCGTATACAGGATCGAGTGCATGCTCCGCGTCCACAAAGGCGACCTCGCCGCCGCGCTTCTGCGCGGAGGCCAGCACGTGCAGTGCCAGCGTTGTCTTGCCGGAAGACTCAGGCCCGTAGATCTCTACGATTCTGCCGCGCGGCAGACCGCCGATGCCCAGCGCCGCATCCAGTGCCAGAGAGCCGGTAGGAATGGCGTCCACGTTCATCTCCGGTTTGTCGCCCAGGCGCATGACCGCGCCCTTACCGTAGTTCTTCTCAATCTGGTGCAGCGCCGTTTCCAATGCTTTTTTCTTGTCATCAGCGGGGGTCGGGGCTTCATAAGCCGGTTTCTTCGATGCCATAATCAGTTATCCTCCCTTTTCTGGGCAAGCACTGCCCTTGTGATCTCTGCGGTATCTTTTTTCAGCTCCAGAATTTCATAACCGCCGCGCATCAGAAGTGAGCAAACCGCATTTTCCTGCCCCATGCCGAATTCAAAGCACAGGTAGCCGCGCGGCGCCAGTGCGGACGTGTAGTTCTTTATGATCGCCCGGTAAAAGTCCAAGCCGTCCGCGCCGCCGTCCAATGCCAGACGCGGTTCAAACTCCCGAACGGAGGGATCCAGCGTTTCCATCTCCTGCGTCGTGACATAGGGCGGGTTGGAGACGATCAAATCATAGGTACCGAGAAATTCCTGCGCCGGCTTCAGCGCATCCATCGCCACACAGTTGACGCGGCCGGTCAGCTTGAGCTGGGAAACATTCCGCCGTGCCACCCGAAGCGCCGCCGCAGAAATATCGCCCAGTGTCACGCGCGCATCCTTCACGCGCCGCGCAACCGCAAGACCGATGCAGCCGGAACCGGTGCAAAGATCCAGAATTCGCGGATTCTGCTCCAGATACATTGCCTTTTTGATGGCCAGCTCCGTCACAACAACGGTATCATCGCGGGGAATCAGAACATCCGGCGTAACTGTCAGCGTCATGCCGTAAAAATCCCACTGTCCCAGAATATAGGGCATAGGTTCTCCGCGCAGACGCCGCTGGACGAAGGACTCCGTCAGCTCGCAAACCTCCTCGGAGGCATAGATTTCCCGATCCGCAATAACCTGCTCCGCTGTTTTACCGGAAGCGGCGCAAACAAGTTCCCGCGCAACATTGGCAGCGAATTGCCCCTCCTGCTTCAAAAGTGCGCGCCGCGCATCCAGAAACAGGTCGGCATATTTTTTTACCATCGGTCCTCTCCTTCTTTCTCCGGCAGAACCAGTGTCAGCGCCTCGATGCCGACTTCGATCATGGAGTCGTCCGGCTCGTTGGTCGTCAGATATTGCAGCCACATACCGGGCGCAGAAAGCGCGTGGGTCAGCCAGTTGTCATAACGTCCTACCAGACGGTTGAACTCATAACTGAGGCTCACGACAATGGGCAGCAGCAGCAGTTTCAGCACGACACGCATCAGTGCATTGAGAATACCCGACTCAAACACCGGCGTGATCGGCCGCAGGATGGGCGTAGCAATGGAAAACACGAGGATGGAAATAATCATCACCACAAACAGGAAGCTCGTGCCGCAGCGCGGGTGAAGGCGGGTCTGCACCCGGACATTTTCCACGGTAAGCGGGAGTTTTGCCTCATAGCAGCGGATGGTTTTATGCTCCGCTCCATGATAGGAAAAGACGCGCCTCATATCCTTCATGCGGGACACAAGGAACATGTAGCTCAAAAAAATCAGGATTCGCAGCAAACCCTCCAGCAGGTTGCGCACCAGCTCGTTGGCGGTAATCCAGCGGTTGATCAGTGAGCCGAGCAGGGACGGCAGAACGAAAAACAAAGCGACGGAAAAGGCAATGCCCAAAACGACGGAAAGCGTGATCAGAACGTTCTGTGCCTTCTCTCCGGAGAGTTTCTTTTCCAGCCACTGGTCAAATTTCGACTGTTTTTCCGGCGTTTCGCCGTCGTCCTCTGCGAACAAGTCCGCAGAATACATCAGTGCCGTCACGCCGACCTTCATTGACTTGCAGAAATTGAACACACCGCGGATGAGCGGCAGCTTTTTGACAGAAAAGCCCTCCGATTTTTTCAGCGGCGTGACCTTGGATTCTATCCCGTTTTTGGTACGCACAACGACCGCAGACTTCTCAGGTCCCATCATCATAATGCCTTCGATCAGGGCCTGTCCGCCGATCATTGTCTTGAATTTTTCTTTAGATTCCTTCTTTGCCATGTTTTCCCTTTCTATTGTGCCTCGGTTGGCAGGCAGACGGTCACAATGGTTCCGCCCCCCTCTGCGTTGGCGATTTCAAGCGTCCCGCTGTGCATGGTCACGATCTCCTCGCAGACTGCGAGGCCGATTCCGCTTCCGCGTGCCTTGGAAGAACCCTTGTAAAATTTCTTTTTGATCAGAGGAAGTTCTTCCTCCGAGATGCCGGGGCCAAAATCCCGGATACGGATAACGACGTTCTTCTGCTCCAGCGAGATCTCCGCCGTGATCCGTCCGCCGTCGCCTCCATGCTTTGCGGCATTGTCAAGAATATTCAGGAATACCTGCCGCATTCGGGCCGGATCGCAGGAAATTTCCGGAATGTCGCAATCATTTTCAAGGTAGTCCAGCTCAATTCCCTCCTGACGCAGGCGGGACCCATACATGAACACTGTATCCTCAAATTCCGAACGGATATCACACTTTGTAACGTTCAGCGTAAAGCGTCCGTCCTGGATGCGGGTAAACTCCAGCAGCTCCTCGACCATGCCGGTCAGACGTCTGGACTCGCGCAGAATGATATCCAAGCCACGCTTGGCATCCTCAGCCCTGACGCCCCCATCGGCTGACAGCAGCGTTTCACTCCAGCCGCTGATGGCGGTCAGAGGTGTGCGCAGCTCGTGCGACACGGAGGACATAAACTCCGACTGCATCCGCTCGGACTGACTGATTTTATTGGACATATCATTGATCGTGTCAGCCAGTTCGCCGATTTCGTCGTCGAACTGCTTATGAATCTGAATGCCATAACTGCCGGAGGCGATGCGCTTTGCCACAGCGGTAATCCCCGCCACCGGCACAAGGATGGATTTGATGTAGTATTTTCCGCTGACATAGACGACCAGCAGGATGACCGCGCCGACCAACGCCACAACGATGCTGAAAAACAGAATCTGGCGATCGACTTTTTTCAGGCTTGTCACATAGCGCAGAACGCCGATGACTTCCCCGTTGGAATAGATCAACGGGCTGGACACCGCCATGATACGCTCTCCCGTGGCAGGATTCTCCCCCGTAAAGGAGCTGATCTCCTTGGTCGCAATGGCGTTTGTTATGTCAGAAGTTACATTGGCCTTGCCCGAAAACCGGCCGAAGGAGGATGCCACGATACGGTTGTTTGTGTTGATGAATTGCAGCTCCATGATGTCCTTTGATTCAAAGGTCTGAGCGAAGCGGGCGCAGGAGCGATAGAATTCGTTATAGCTCTGTCCGACGTAATTTTCAAAGAAGCTCGTACTCGCACGCGCCTTGCTTTCCATGCCTGCTTCCAGATTGGAGTAATAATAGGCCGCAACGGTAACAGAAATGGCGGTGACGCACACCAGCACCAGCGCCAGCACCAGGCTCAGCGTATTGCGCAGCCATCTTTTTTGCAGGCCCTTTGTTTGCAGCACCGGGCGTCACCTCCTCAGAGTCTTGTTACAGTCCCCATTTATAGCCATAACCCCAGACTGTTGTGATATAGGAGGGGTTGGCGGTATTGTCCTCAATTTTGATGCGCAGGCGGCGGATGTTCACGTCCACGATCTTCAGTTCCCCGTCGTATTCCCTGCCCCAGACGGAGGTGAGGATGTCCTCACGGGAAAGCGCGCGGCCGGGATTCTGCATAAAGAGCTGAATGATCGCATATTCGACCTGCGTCAGCTTGATGCGGCGGCCATCCTTTTCCAATGTGCGGTTGCGGATATTCAGCGTGAATGGCTCATGGACAATGATCTCCGGATTGTTCTCCGCAGCGCCCCCGATGCGGCGGTACAGCGCATCAATGCGCGCCGTCAACTCCGCCGGAGAGAAGGGCTTGGTCACATAGTCGTCCGCGCCGGTCATCAAACCCGTCACCTTGTCCATTTCCTGCGTGCGCGCTGTCAGCATGATGATGCCGATGCTCTTGTTCGTCGCACGGATATTACGGCAGACCTCAAAGCCGTCGATATCCGGCAGCATAATGTCCAGAATCGCCACGCCGACATCGGGGTTTTCCTTCAGTTTTTCCAGTGCTTCTCTGCCCGTGCCGGCCTCGATCGGCTCATAGCCCGCGCGTTTGAGATTGATGACCACAAAACTGCGGATGCTGACTTCATCCTCCAGTATCAGAACTTTCTTCATATGTTCCTCTCCTTTGTACGTTAAGTTTCTCCCGTCTTCCAGTCCACATGAATAAACCGGAACATATCGCTGATTCCTTCAACGGTCAGGCCGCATTCTTTGCCGCCACTTTCGACCTTACAGGCATAAATCATATCGCCCTTCCGCGTCAGCACGGACCATCCGGCATATTTCACCGTTTCTACGGCGCCCTTGCCGCTCAAGGCAACGAGGGAAAACAGGGTCGTGTCTCCATTGCGGAAAACATATCCGGTATTTTCCATCAGCGTCGGTCCGCGCCAGACGATCAACTGCTCCTTCCAGGGCGACGGGATCTCCAGGTACCAGCCGCCGGCATAGTTATGATAGGTCAGAAGCTTCGTCTTTTCCTGCCCGCTGACGGATAGGTTATACCATTCAATCAGGAATTGTCCCTTGGTGGCGTCCTCATTGGGCGCCTCGGCAAGCTCAATCACGCGCGGCAGTTCGATCAGGCCGTCATTGTCGATATCGCAGCTATAAACATTATAATTGCGCATCGTCTGCACAATGGTATTGGTCTTTTCGCGATTGGCAAGGTTCTCAAAGGTGCCGAAGTTGTAGGCATAGATATCCGTGATGATGTGCTCCTCATCCAGTTCGCTGGAAACGAACACTGCCGGAACATCCTCGGATACATTTCCCGTGATGATTCTTTTAACCGTGGTGACATTCGCAACGGAGGAAATCTCCCGTTCCTTGAAAAGCTGCCCGTCTTCCCACGAATATAGCTCGACGATCTCCTTCTGCATATCGCCGTCGCTGCGGATAACAAAAATATCCTGCGTTCCGCTGCCGTTCAGATCCGTCGTGATAAAGCTGCTGTAAACCGTGCTCATCAACTCCGTCAGTGTGCCGTCCCGCAGAGAGTAAACGTTCAAAAGCTGCAAAACCTGTCCACTGATCTGACGGCCAAGCACGATCTCATACCCCGGTCTGTCATCAAAGGGCACATACAGCACGTGGTCAAATGCACTGCCGGAGCCCTCGATCTTGGAGACCAGCGAAAAACTCTCGTCCTGCTTATCAAAAACATATACCGCCAGCGGAAGGTCGCCGGGTCTTTTGAGATAGACGACCGCCTCGTCCTCCCCGTCGCCGTCCAGATCGGTAAGCTGCACAGCCTGCTGATTTTCACCCGCAACCGGAGGGCTGTAGACCGCATCCCACGGCATGGCTTCCTCGATCGCGCTCAGCAGATTATAATATTCCTCCGGCTGCTTCGGAACCGCATAGAGCCCCTCCGCAGGTTCCAGGAAGCATCCGCCGAGCAAGCCTGCCACTGCAAAAAGGCAGATACATATCACAATACGTTTCACGGCTGCGCCTCCTTTCATATTTTGATATTATATCACAATTTGTAACCTTTGTGTAGTAGCTGTGCGCGCACATTTGTAAAGTTTTTATTTCAGGACCACGTTTGCTTCTCCGAGGAGCGCCTTCAGTTCCGACAGCATATCCGCCCGCAGGGAGCAGCGCGTACCGCGCCGCACGCCGCTGTCGGCATAGTACAACACTGCCGGAAGCTCACCGGGGAACATATTGAGAATTGCGCGCGTTTTTCCGTCCTCCGCGCCGCCCTCGCCGGGCAGCTTGAGATAGAGCTTCTGTGCCTGTGTGACCGGCGCAGCGGCCGCGACCTCTGAAATTGGCCGTGCCTCGTTGAGAACCATCTGCGGCGCCTTTTCATCCCGAACGGACAGCCGTCCCTCGGCTACAATCGCCGTATTCTCCTTCAGGTAGGTTCCGCTTCTGGAGATCACGCCGGAAAAAGCCAGCAGTTCAATGGAACCGGTATCGTCCTCCAATGTTACATATGCCATCATGGAGTTGTTGCGCGTTGTTTTCATTCGCACCGTTTCCACGATGCCCGCAATGCGCACGATCTGCTCGTCGCGAAACACGCCGTCGCCCGTCTCAAAGGACTCCATGATGCGCAGAATGGGAATCACGCCGGTTCCCTTGAGCTGCTTGCGGTATTCATCCATGGGATGCCCGGAGAGGTACAGGCCGATGGTCTCCTTCTCCATCGCCATCAAGTCATTTTTTGCCAGCTCGGCCAGCTCCGGCACGGGAATTTTCGCCGCCTCGCGGCTTTCCTCGCCCAGTATGTCAAAGAGCTGCATCTGGCCTTCAAGGTTGCGGCGTTTGCTGTCGGCCACAGAATCCAGCACTGTCTCATAGATGTACAGGAGCTGTGAGCGTTTCAGGCCGAAGCAGTCCATCGCGCCGCATTTGATCAGATTTTCCACCGCCCGCTTGTTGAGATCGGAGGCGTACATCCGCTCGGCAAAATCCTCCAGAGAGGTAAAAGGTCCGTTTTCCTCCCGCTCTGCCATGACCTGACGGATCAGGCCGCGGCCGATGTTCTTCACCGCACCCAGGCCAAAACGGATTCCTTCCGGCTCCACGGCAAATTTGTCCTCAGATTCGTTGATATCCGGGTGCAGCAGAGGGATGCCCATCTCCTTGCAGTCTGCGATATAGGCAACCGTCTTTGTTGTGTTATCCAGCACGGAGGTCAGCAGTGCCGCCATGTATTCCTTTGGATAGTGACACTTTAGATATGCCGTTTCATAGGTCACCTTGGCATAGCAGACCGCATGTGCCTTGTTGAAAGCATAGTTTGCAAAATCCAGAATGTCCTTGTAAATTGTCTGCGCCGCCGTCTCGCTGACGCCATTGGCAATCGCGCCGGGGATTCCGCGCTCCTTGTCACCATAGACGAAAGCCTTCTGTTCCGCAACGATGACCTTTTCCTTTTTCTTGGAAATTGCGCGGCGCATGTTATCCGCCTGCCCCAGGCTGTAGCCGCCCAGCTTGCGGAAGATCTCGATGACCTGCTCCTGATAGACAATGCAGCCGTAGGTCACGGCGAGAATGGGCGCGAGCTGCGGACACAGATAGGTGATTTTCTCCGGATGCAGCTTGTTGTCGATGAAGCGCGGGATGGAATCCATGGGACCGGGACGGTAGAGGGCAACGATAGCCGTCATATCCTCGATGGACTGCGGATGCATATTGACGCAGACACCCGTAATACCTGCCGATTCTAGCTGAAACACACCGGCCGTCTTTCCCTCGGACACCATACGGAAGGTTTCCGCATCATCCTCCGGGACTCTCTGCATGGAAAAATCCGGCATATGGCGGCGAATGGTCTTTTCCGCGTCGTCGATAACCGTCAGATTGCGCAGCCCGAGGAAGTCCATTTTCAGAAGCCCCAGCTCCTCAATGGTTGTCATGGTAAACTGCGTGACAATGGTATCGTCATTTTTCGCCAGCGGCACATAATCACAGACCGGATTTTTGGTAATGACCACACCGGCCGCATGCGTGGAAGTGTTGCGTGGCATTCCTTCCAGCGCACGCGCCGTATCCACAAGTTTCTTCACACGCCCGTCCGCATCGTACATCTCCTTGAGCTGGGGAGAAACCCGCAGTGCCTCGTCCAGTGTCATATGAAGCGTTGTCGGAATGAGCTTGGCAACCGCATCCGTCTCAGCGTAAGTGAAGTTCAGCGCGCGTCCGACGTCACGGATAGCAGCACGCGCTGCCATTGTACCGAAGGTGACGATCTGCGCCACGTGATCTTTGCCGTACTTGCGCATAACGTAGTCAATAACCTCGCCGCGCCGCTCCTGGCAGAAATCCGTATCAAAATCCGGCATACTCACACGCTCCGGATTCAGAAAGCGTTCAAAGATGAGCGTATACTTCATCGGATCCATCTCGGTGATATGCATACAATACGCCGCGATGGACGCTGCGCCGGAGCCTCGCCCCGGCCCGACCGGAATACCCTCCGCCTTTGCCCAGCGGATAAAGTCAGCCACGATCAGATAGTATTCCACGTAGCCCATGCGCTCGACAACGCCCATCTCATAGTTCAGGCGGTCGCGGTACTCCTGCGGCGCATCGGGATAGCGCTCCTGAAAGCCCTCGTTGCACAGGCGGCGGAAATACTCCAGCGGGGTCGAACCGTCCGGCGGGACGAACTCCGGCAGATGGTACGTTCCGAAGGTAAATTCCACATTGCAGCGTTCGGCGATCTTCTGCGTATTTTCAAAAGCTTCCGGGAGATTCGGAAAGAGAGAGCGCATCTCCTCCTCGGATTTCAAATAGAACTCCTGCGTTTCAAAGCGCATCCGGTTGGGGTCCTCCACGGTTTTTCCCATCTGAATGCACATCAGGACATCCTGGATATAGCTGTCCTCGCGAGTCAGGTAGTGCGCATCGTTCGTTGCAACCAGCGGGATTCCGGTTTCTCTGGAAATTTTCAGAATGTCCCGGTTGACCTCGCGCTGCTCCGGCAGGCCATGGTCCTGCAATTCCAGATAAAAGTGCTCCTTGCCGAAGATATCCTCCAGCTCCAGCGCATACTGTTTCGCGCCTTCGTAATCACCAGCACGCAGACGGCGCGGAATCGCGCCCGCAAGGCAGGCAGACAGCGCGATCAGGCCTTCGGAATGCTGGCGCAGCAGCTCCAGATCAATGCGCGGCCGGACATAAAAGCCGTCCAGAAAGCCGCGCGAGACCAGATAGCTCAGGTTACGGTAGCCTGTTTCATTCTCGCAGAGAAGCACCAGGTGCTGCGCCTCATTGTCCACGCCATGGACGCGGTCCTGCATCCGCCGCGGCGCAACATAGACCTCACAGCCGATGATGGGCTTGACACCCGCCGCCTTTGCAGCGCGGTAAAAGTCGATCACGCCATACATTACGCCGTGGTCGGTGATGGCGACGGCGCTCTGTCCCAAGTCTTTGGCACGCTGCACCAGCTTGCTGATGCGGCAGGCGCCATCGAGAAGGCTGTATTCCGTATGAACGTGCAAATGTACAAAGGCCATAGTTATTCCTCCGCCAGCGTCAGGAGCTTGCGCATTCTGTGGTTGACCGTGGATTTCGTCGTGGGAGGATCATGCAGCTCCGCCAGCTCGCTGAGCGTTGCCTCCGGATGTTCCCGGCGCAAAAGCGCCGTCTCCTTCAGTTTCTGTGAAAGCGTGTCCAGAATCCCACGCTCCTCCAGCCTTCGCAGCGCGGCAAGCTGCTGCTGCGCGGCATCCACCGCCTTGGTGACATTGGCCGTATCGCAGTTTGTCTTGCGGTTGGCCTCATTGCGCCAGTCCTTTTCAATCTTCGCCTGCATCACCGCCATCGCGCTGACCGGCGCGCCGATACAGGTCAGAAAATCCTCAATGGAATCACTTTGCTTATAGTAAAGCACCCCGCTGCCCTTGCGTTCGGTCTGCTTGGGCGCCAGCTCCATTTCCTGCATCAGTGTGTCCGTCTCGCGAATGACCTTCAGGTGAGACGTGGACAGCTCCAGATGATAGCGTTTTTCCGGATCCGTCACCGAACCGCCCGCAAGGAATGCCCCGCGCAGAAAAGCACGCTTACAGCAGTCATTTTCCAGCAGCGCCAGATTGACATGCAGCGATATGCTCGTCTGCGCGGAGAAACCGCACTGCTCAAAAACCTGCCGGATTTTTTCCGGATCCGTCAGCAGATAGCTCAGCTTGCCGCCCGCCTGCACATCCGGCAGAACGTCAAAGCGGAGCGAGAGCGTTTTCCACAGCAGGCGCACCAGCCGCTCGCCGAAATCCCGGCTCTCCGTGACGATACGGATGCAGCCGGCGGAGAACGTGTTGGCATACAGCAGGATGCCGTGCAACTCTGCCAGAGCACAGCAGCTCCGGCGGATTTCGTCGCGGCACAGCTCTGTTTTAACACTTGCGGAAAACGACATAGCATTCTTTCCTTTCCTATCTTCCCCAGAGGCGAATCTCCGGCTCGAGCAGGATGCCGGAGGTCTCCAGCACCCGTTTCTGTACGATTTCAATCAGGCGCAGCACATCCGCGGCAGTGGCGCCGCCTCGATTAACAATAAAGCCCGCATGCTTTTCCGAAACGGCTGCGCCGCCCGTCTGAAAGCCCTTCAGCCCCGCCTGCTCGATCAGCGCCGCGGCATACCCGCCCACAGGCCGCTTGAACGCACTGCCCGCCGACGGCAGCTCCAGTGGCTGCGAGGCGCGGCGTTTTTCCGCCAGCTCCTGCATCCGCGCACGGATAACCTCAGGATTCCCCGGCGTAAGGGCGAACTTCGTGCGAAGCAGCACACCCTCGCGGTTCTGGAAGGCGCTTGTGCGGTAGGCAAATCCCTGTGCCTCCCCGGAAACCGTTTCGATCTCACCGGCCATGGTTAAAAACTCGGTTTCCTCAGCGACCTGACGGATCTCTCCACCGTAGGCGCCGGCGTTCATATACACGCCGCCGCCGACCGTACCGGGGATGCCGTGGGCGAATTCCAGCCCCGTCAGGCCGGCCTGCATTGCAAACAGTGCCAGCTTCGCCATGCTCACGCCGGACATTGCCGTGATCTTCGTATCGCCGCACCGCTCCAGTCCGATCAGGCAGTCGCGTGTGACGATCACCAGCCCGCGCAGGCCCTCGTCCGGTGCCAGAACATTCGTACCTGCGCCGAGAAGCCGCGGACGGATCTCCATTTTCCGCGCCATGCACAGAAGCCCAGTCAGTTCCTCCGTTGTCCGCGGAAAGGCCATCACCTCCGCAGGACCTCCGATGTGAAAAGAGGTGTGAAGCGACAGGGGTTCTTCCCGTTTCAGCTCCAGAAGCGGCAGTGCTTCGGACAGTGCGTCATACAGGTGAAAACTCATAAAAACCTCCAAAAATCAGCAGGGTATACTCTCCATAATAATCCTAATCAGTATACCACAATTACACACTTCTGGCAACGTTTTTCCGGCAGAAAAACCGCGGCAGAGCTGAAATCAGCTCTGCCGCGAGAAAAAACAATCAGAAGCTCTGCCCGACGTTTTGATCGAAGTGCCGGTTGATCTGCTCCGTAAATTCCGCCGCCGCATTGTAGCCCATCTTTTTCTGACGGTTGTTCATTGCGGCGATTTCCAGAATGATCGCCAGATTTCTGCCCGGCTTGATGGGAATGGTGATGGCCGGAACTTTGACTCCCAGAAGATCCATATACTGATCTTCCAGACCGAGCCGGTCATAGATCTGCTCCGGGCTCCACGGAACAATATTGATGACCAGATTGATCGCAGTTTCGTCCTTGATGGCAGCCATACCGAAGAGCTTTGCAACATTGATCACGCCGATGCCGCGGATCTCGATATAGTTGCGGATCAGTTCCGGCGCGGTGCCGATCAGGGAATTGTCTGCAATCTTACGAATCTCCACAGCGTCGTCCGCAATCAGGCGGTGTCCTCGCTTGAGAAGCTCGGCGGCAGCCTCGCTCTTGCCAATGCCGCTTTCCCCCATCAGAAGCAGCCCCTCGCCGTAGACCTCTACCAGCACGCCGTGGCGCGCAATACGGGGCGCAAGTGCATTTTTCAGATAGGTGATCAGGCTGGAAACGACATAGGACGTGGATTCCAGGCAGCGCAGGATGGTAATATCATATTTTTTTGCCATGTCCATGCACTCGGGCATGGGCTCGATGTTTCTGGCAAAGATCAGCGCGGGGATTTTGTGTGAAAACAGCTCCTCAAAAATCATCTCCAGGCGCTCATGGCCGAGCGTGCGCAGATAGGTTGATTCCGCATTGCCGATGACCTGAAGGCGCAGCGGCTCAAAGTGGTTGAAGAAGCCCGTAAGCTGCAAGCCGGGGCGCATGACCTCCTCGACCATCAACTGTACCCTATCATAATTTGTTGCCTGATAGCTGATGGTCAGATTAAATTCCTCTACAAGCTGTCGAAGCGGTACGCTGTACGAGTTCATCGGCATGGCATATCCTCCAGTTCTCATCGGTTCTTTTTTGTATTATAGTCGATTCTCCGCGTTTTCGCAACCATTCCCGCGAATTCTGAAAAAAATATATTTTTTTGCAAATTTTCTCTTGCTTTTCTGGAAAAACTCTGATATTATACATATCGGCGCTTTGCGGCGTCGGCAATTCTGAATGATTTCTATAACGATTGGAGGTGCAGCAATTTGGCAAAGTGCGATATTTGCGGCAAGGGCGTAACGTTCGGCATTAAGGTTTCCCATTCTCACAGACGCTCCAACAGAACTTGGAAGCCCAACGTTAAGCGCGTGAAAGCAATCGTTGACGGTTCTCCCCGCCATGTATACGTCTGTACAAGATGCCTCCGTTCCAATAAGGTCGAGCGCGCAATCTGATTTCTGTGCAGGCCGTCTGCTTCAATTTGACAGATGCGAATTTCTCCCTGACGCTTTGCGCCGGGGAGTTCGTTTTTTTATATAAAGGCGGAAGGACAATCTGTCCTTCCGCCTTTATGCCTGATTATCGTGCCCACTCGGCATTCTCTGTCTCGCAGGTTTTCTGGCGGCGCATCAGATGGTGAATGGTCTCTCTCGCATCAGCACCGCAGTAAAGCACGTCATGTGCAGCCTGGGTAATGGGCATTTCCACGCCATGCTTCTGTGCAAGCTCCCACGCCGATTTTGCAGCATAATAGCCCTCGACCACCGCGCCGACCTGACGCATGGCCTCCTGCACGCTGAGCCCCTGCCCGATCAGAATGCCCGCCCGGCGATTACGGGAATGCATCGAGGTGCAGGTGACGATCAGATCTCCCACGCCGGCAAGCCCTGCCAGCGTTTCGCGCTGCGCGCCCAGCACCATGCCGAGGCGAGCCGCTTCCGCAAGGCCGCGCGTCATCAAAAGCGCCTTGGTATTATCGCCGTAGCCCATGCCATCGCAGACGCCCGCGCACAGCGCAATGACATTCTTGAACGCTGCACCCAACTCCACACCCACGGGATCCGGGCTGGTATACACGCGCAGGGTATCGCACATAAAGGCGGCCTGCACCTGCTCGGCAAGCGTACGATCCTTGCAGGCGGCAACCACGCCGGTAGGAATCTGCCGACTGACCTCCTCAGCATGGGAGGGGCCGGACAGCGCCACGACCTCGCGCCCCGTTTCCTGGGAAATGATCTCTGACATCCGGCAGCCGCTTCCCTCTTCGATTCCCTTGGTCACAGAAACCAGAACTGACTCCTCCGGCAGCACCGGCGCAAAGCGCTTTGCCGTCTGCCGCACCGCAAAGGAAGGCGTTGCAAACACTGCCATCTGCTTTCCCTGCACGTCTGCCGGATCACTGGTGAAGCGAAGTTCCTTCGGGAGTGGGACTCCTGGCAGATAGGGATTTTCCAGTTTCTCCGCAAGCAGCGCACTCTCTTCTGCACTGTACGACCACAGGGTCACGTCATGCCCGTTGCGGAGAAGAAGCAGCGCCAGAGCCGTTCCCCAGCCGCCGCTGCCGATTACCATGATTTGCATATCACAGCCTCACTTTCGATGAGATTTTCTCAGATAGGTCTTTCGTTCCTGCCCGCGCAGCAGGCGCACGATATTGGTTCTGTGCATAAAAATCGCCAGCAGAGCCACCCAGGAGCCAAGCAGGGCAATAGGCAGGCGGTCATAATAGAACGCCGGGAACGCCACTGCATAGCAAGCTGCCGCGAGAATGGAGCCGAGAGAAACATAATGCGTCGTGAAAAATGTGATGAGAAAAACGCCGAATACAATGATTGATATTCTCCAGTCCATCATCAGTGCCAGCGTTCCGGCACAGACAATGCCCTTTCCTCCGCGGAACTTGTAAAATGCAGGGAAAATATGTCCCGTTTGTGCCGCGGCTCCGGCGATCATCTTGCCGAGCATCGGATCCGAAGGCAGCAGCCACAGTCCGATGAGGCAGGCCACGACCGTTTTTGCCACGTCGATCGCCGCCACGAGAAAAGTCGCGGCGCCGCCGTAATTGCGCAGATAATTTGTCAGGCCGGCATTGCCGCTGCCCTTGCTGCGCACATCATCCTTCTTCACTACATGAGACACCACGATCGCGCCGTTCACGCCGCCGAGCAGATACCCAATGACGACGCAGGCAACAATTCTCCAGACCATGCTTATTCCTCCTTGTCGCCTTTCTGCCGGATCGTGATCTTGATTGGAGTTCCCTCCAGTCCGAAAACTGCGCGAATCTGGTTTTCCAGATAACGCTGATAGGAGAAATGGAACAGCCGCGCATCATTACAGAAAATGACAAAATGCGGCGGTTTGACGCCGACCTGCGTCATATAATAGATCTTCAGGCGCCGCCCCTTGTCTGTGGGCGGCTGCACGCGCGCCGTCGCATCCTCCAGAATGTTATTGAGCATACCGGTGGTGATGCGCATGGCGCTCTGATTGGCAACGGCATTGATGAGCTCATAGAGCTTGTTCACGCGCTGCCCTGTCAGAGCGGAGATAAACAGCACCGGTGCATAGGTCATATAGCCCAGATCCTGCCGGATTCTTGCCGTCATCTCGTTCATGGTATTCGTTTCTTTTTCGAGCATGTCCCATTTATTGACGACGATGATGCTGGCTTTTCCCGCCTCGTGTGCCAGTCCCGCAATCTTCGTGTCCTGCTCCGTCACGCCCTCGTTGGCATCAATGAGAATCAGGCACACATCCGCGCGGTCGATGGCCGCGATGGAGCGCATATTGGAATACTTTTCGATAGCGTCGTCCACCTTCGATTTGCGGCGCATACCGGCCGTGTCGATGAATCGGTACTTGCCGAATTCGTTTTCAAACAGGCTGTCGATGGCATCGCGGGTTGTACCGGCGACATCGGAAACGATCACGCGCTCCTGCCCCAGAATTCGGTTCAGAAGGCTGGACTTGCCGACATTCGGCTTGCCGACGATGGCAACATTGATGATCTCGCCCTCGTCCTCGCCCTGCGTTTCCTCCGGGAAGTGCTCCACGCACCAGTCCAGAAGGTCGCCCGTTCCGTGGCCGTGAACGGCGGAAACCTCGATTGGGTCACCCAGCCCCAGCGCATAGAATTCATAGACGTTCGGGTCGGTCATGCCGACGGAATCGCATTTATTGACCGCAAGGCATACCGGCTTTCTGCTGCGCAGAAGCATGGAGGCCACATCCTGATCGGCTGCGGTCACACCGGTTTTGACATCCGTGACCATCACGATCACGTCCGCCGTTTCAATGGCGATCTCCGCCTGGCGGCGCATGAACTTCAGCATTTCACTATCGGTATTCGGCTCGATGCCGCCGGTATCCACCAATTCAAACTCCCGGCCGTTCCAGTCACAGGTACCGTAAATGCGGTCGCGGGTCACGCCCGGCGTGTCCTCGACGATGGCCGTTCTCCGGCCGGTCAGCTTGTTGAACAGCATCGACTTACCCACATTTGGCCGTCCGACGATTGCGACAAGCGGTTTGCTCATAGTAATTCCTCCTCAGGCAGCGTAAGCTCAGCGCTGTTCCAACGCAAAGCCCTGCCACAGCGCCTGCAACACAGGCAGCCATGCCGCTGCATCCATATTCTCCGTTTCTTCCTGCGTCAGAGATTTCCACTCCAGACGCACTGCATAGCGGTCCTGTCCGGCAAATGCCGACTCCGCCGCTGTCTGATATTCCTGTTCAGTGATCTCATCGCCGCCGGCGTCATAGTAGGTCGTTGCCGGTTCCTCAGAATCCGGCGAATAAGCCTGCTTTACCGTGGCAAGAGGCTCCGCCTGCACGCTGCCGCCGGAAAGCGTCAGTGCATACAAAACCTCATCTGCCTCCGCTGCGCTCTGGCGGATATAGTCCGTGACCAGATAGCGGTAGACCTGACCGTCAAAATAGGCTGTCGTTTCCTGCACATTGACAAGGTCGGGTTGATTGTCCTCCGAGAGCGCAGAGGTGCTGCACAGGTTCACGCCATTCAGAGATTCGTTGACCTCCCAGACATCCGTCCGGGAATACATCCCCGTCCCGGTGCAGACCGTTACCAGAACCTCCAGCCGCCCGTTGCGGTCGAGATCAGTGACTGAATAGGTGTAAGGATCCATGGGATCCGTTTTGACCCAAAGTGCGCAGGAGTCCGCCAAAAGGCGAAGCTGCGCATTATAGTCCGGCGCCGGTTCCGAGGATTCTGTTCCCGCAGGGGAAGACGGCATCTCCGAAAGGCTCTCCTGCGGCTCGCTGCTCTCCGGGTCCGAGGCTACAGGTGATGCGGCGCAGGCCGCCAGCAGCAGGAGAAGCGCCGCTGTAATCGTCATGGCAATCAGGCTCTTTTTCACTTGGTACCTCCAAGGCTCAGATTTTTTATTATTATTGCACAAAAGTGCCTTTTTTTCAAGAGAAATAAAAGAAAAGAGGAAGGTCGTCCCTTCCTCGTCTCTTATTCACGCAAATGAATTACTTTGCTTCAGCAGCAGGAAGAACCTCGCGGCCATTGTAGGTACCGCAGTTCTTGCAAGCTCTGTGGGGCAGACGCGCTTCGCCGCACTTCGGGCAGGCAACGACGCCGGGCACGGAGAGCTTCCAGTGAGAGCTACGTCTCTTATCCCGTCTTGCCTTGGAAACTTTACATTTTGGAACAGCCATGAATGACACCTCCTTGGTCAGATGCTTTCAGCATAAAACTATTATTTCTTATCCTTCAACAGCTGCCCAAGGACAGCCAAACGGGGATCGACATCGGGGCGGCACCCGCAGGGGCCGTCGTTCAGATTCTTACCGCAGCGGCAGCACAATCCCTTACAATCCGGGCGGCAAAGCAGCTTGGAATCCATATTCAGCACGAATGCAGTCGTCAGGATCTCGTCCAGATCGGCCTTGTCCTCTTTCAGGAGAAACGTCCATTCATCGGCCGTATCCTCATCCTCGATCTCGCGCACCAACACGGCCTGAACCGGATAGGAAACCTCCCGGAAAAAATCCGCAGCACAGCGGTCGCAGACGGCGTGAAGTCTTGTATGGATCGTTCCGCGCAGCACCAGCACACCGGCGGTGTTGCGGACAACGCCCTCTGCCAAAACCGGCTCCTGCACGGGATAATTCCCGCCGAATTCCAGCTCATGCAGATCAAGCTCCGTCCGGAAGGGCAGCTCGCTGTCCGGCGTTTGAATAATTTTCGACAGATCCAGCAGCATAGCAATCCCCTGTTCCATAGTCGTGCAGGAGATATTATAACGTCATTGCGCCGGTTTGTCAAATGGTTTTTCACATTTTTCGGATAAAAAATACTTGACAATCCGATTCTTCTGCCGCATAGTATGAGAAAAAGGATTTTGGAGGGAATTTCTTGAAGGAACTGACAATTGGGCGCAACGACGCCGGTCAGCGGCTGGACCGGTTTCTGGCCAAGGCCGTTCCCCTGCTGCCTGCGTCGCTGGCGCAGAAATATATCCGTCTCAAGCGCATCAAGCTGGGCGGCAAGCGCGTTGAGCGCGACACGCGCCTCAGAGAGGGCGACGTTTTACAGCTCTATATCAATGACGAATTCTTTGACACTCCCTCGCCGGACAATGCGTATCTGACCATCGCTGCGCCGAAGCTCAACATTGTCTATGAGGACGAGAACCTTCTGCTGGTGGATAAGCGTCCCGGTCTGGCCGTACATCCGCATGACGGCGCAGAATACGGAAAAACGCTCATCGACCACATTCAGGCCTACCTCTACGCCAAACGGGAATGGCGGCCGCGGGAGGAAAACGCCTTCACGCCGGCGCTGTGCAACCGCATTGACCGCAATACCGGCGGCATTGTGATCGCTGCCAAAAACGCGGAGGCGCTGCGCATTCTGAACCAAAAGATCAAGGATCGTGAGATCGACAAGCGCTATCTTGCCATCGTCGAGGGTACACCCAAGCCAAAGGAAGGCGTTCTCAAGGGGTATCTGTTCAAGGACGCCGTCAAGAACCGCGTCTACGTGACGGATGCGCCGCAGCCCGGCTCCAAATCCTGTGAAACACATTACCGTGTTCTGCAAAGCAGGAACGGCCTGTCCCTTGTGGAGTGCGAGCTGATCACCGGGCGGACGCACCAGATCCGTGCGCAGTTCGCCCACGCCGGGCATCCCCTGCTGGGCGACGGCAAATATGGCAAGCTGGACAAGCGCTATTCCCGCACCTATCAGGCGCTGTATTCCTATCAGCTCACCTTCCGCTTTACCACGGATGCCGGCTGCCTTGCCTATCTGGACGGAAAGCAATTTCAGGTAGAGAAAGTTGATTTTGTGGAGGAATACTTCGGATAATTCTCAGGAGGTGGGGAAAACCACCTCCTGATTTTTTATTCTTCCTTTGAGAAAAAGCCGTTGATCCC
>CABSBF010000017.1 GCA_902475855.1 uncultured Eubacteriales bacterium | reverse complement strand
AATAGATTATGGAAAAAACTACCGAAGCTCAATTGTTGCGACAACTGTGGTGCGTCTGAATTGTAATTTCACAATTTCTTTATCAAGTCCAGTCTATCAGGTTTATGCGGCACTGTCAATATTTAACGAAGCAAAAAAAGAACCTTAACGAATGGTATTCTTCCGTTATTGTATCCCGCGGCGGAGATGACCGGCACCGTGCAGCCCTTCAGGGGCGGGAAGGGAAGAAAACTCCGAAAACTGCCCGGACTTCGGGCCAAATCCGGGCTTGACAGGGTAGGGGGCTGCGATTTATGATAACTGTATATACCAAAGTGTAAGCGCTGCGGAATCCCCATGACCGGGGCGTTCACAGCGTTCGATAGAAAGAAAAGCAGAGGGAACGAAATGAGTTACGACGTAGCAATCATCGGTGCAGGTGTGGTTGGCGCAATGCTGGCGCGGGAGCTTTCGCGCTATTTGCTGTCCGTGTGCCTGCTGGAAAAGGAAAATGATGTTGCCATGGGTGCGTCCCGTGCCAATTCCGGGATCATCCACGGCGGCTATGACCCCAAACCGGGGACGCTCAAGGCCAGGCTGAACACCGAAGGCGTGCCACTTCTTTACGAAGCAGCGCGGGAGCTGAATGTCCCGCACAAAAATAACGGCTCCTTCGTCTGTGCTTTCGGCGCGCCGGAGGAAGAAGCTGCCATTGACGCGCTGCACGCGCGCAGTCTGGCCAACGGGATCAACTGTGTGCGCGTGGTTTCCGGCGAGGAAGCCCGCCGCATGGAGCCCGGTCTTTCTCCGCGGGTCAGCCGCGCACTCTATGTGCCGAATTCCGGCATCATCTGCCCCTATGAGCTGACCATCGCGGCTGCCGGCAACGCCATGGACAATGGCGTGGAGCTGAAGCGGAATTTTGCGGTCGCCGCCATAGAGCGCGGCGAGGAATTCACTCTCGTGTCTGCATCGGGAGAGCGGGTTGCCTGCCGCTATCTGTTCAACTGCGCCGGCGGCTATTCCGGAGAAATTGCTGCTATGGCGGGTGACGGCTTTTTTGACATTATTCCGCGTGCGGGCGAGTATCTGCTGCTGGACAAGGCCGAAGGCGGCCGCGTGAGCCATACCATTTTTCAGGTTCCGGGCAGGGAGGGCAAAGGCGTCCTTGTCACACCCACGGTAGATGGCAATCTCCTGACCGGCCCGACGGCCGTCCCGGTCGCTGCGCCGGACTGCACGGAAACCACGAGCGTTGGTATGGAAACTGTTGCAAGGTTGGCGGCGAAGAGCGTCCCGGAGGTGAATTTCCGTCAGGTCATTACGTCTTTTGCGGGCGTGCGCAGCTCGGAAAAGCACGGAGATTTTATCATCTGCGCATCGGAAACGGTGCCGCGGCTTGTCCACGTGGCGGCCATCGACTCTCCGGGTCTCACCTGCTGTGCGGCAATCGCGAAAATGGCGGCGGGCATTCTTACTGATCTCGGCCTGAGGCTGGAGGAAAAGAAAGACTGGAACGGAAAACGCGAGGATCCTCACGCCTTCCGTAAAATGTCGGACGCAGAAAAGGATGCCTATATCAAAACGCATCCGGCCTACGGTAAGATCGTCTGCCGCTGCGAAACCGTCAGCGAGGGAGAAATCCTGGATGCCATTCACCGTGCGCCGTCCGCGCTCGACCTTGACGGCGTCAAGCGCCGCACACGCAGCGGAATGGGCCGCTGTCAGGGCGGATTCTGCTCACCATATATTATGAAGCTCCTCTCGCAGGAGCTGCACATCCCCATGGAGCAGGTAACGAAATCCGGCAGCGGCAGCGAGCCGCTGATCGGCAGGCTGTGAGGAGGCGGCGCAATGAACAGACATGATCTTGTGATCGTCGGCGGCGGCCCGGCTGGCATGGCCGCCGCGGTGGCTGCTTACGATGCGGGCTGCACCGATGTTGTGATTTTGGAACGCGAGCCGGAAATCGGCGGCATTTTGCGCCAGTGCATTCACGCAGGCTTCGGCCTGCACAAGCTGGGCCGGGAGCTGACCGGGCCGGAATATGCGGATGTGTACCGGCAGGAGGTACTCCGCCGGAAAATTCGGGTCTATTATGAAACAACGGTGACGGCCGTCACGCCGGAAAAAACGGTTACTGCGCAGAGTCGCGAAGGAATTCTGAAGATTCAGGCCGAAGCGATCATTCTTGCCATGGGCTGCCGCGAGCGCAGCCGCGGGGCGCTGAATATCCCCGGCGACCGTCCGGCGGGCGTCTACAGCGCAGGCACCGCGCAGAAGCTCATGAACTGCGAGGGCTATCGTGTTGGCCGCGAGGCCGTGATCCTCGGAAGCGGCGACATCGGCCTCATTATGGCGCGCCGTCTGAGCCTGGAGGGGGCAAAGGTCAAGGCTGTGTGCGAGCTGCTGCCGTATTCCGGCGGCCTGACGCGCAATATTGTCCAGTGCCTTGAAGACTTTGAGATTCCGCTTTATCTCTCCACCACCGTCTGTGAAGTCCACGGCAAGAAACGGGTGGAGGGCGTGACCATTGCACAGGTGGATGAGAAGCGCCGTCCCATCCCGGAAACCAGACGCTATATTCCCTGCGATACGCTGCTGCTCTCGGTTGGCCTCATTCCGGAAAATGAGCTGACGCGCGCGGCCGGCATCCCCATTGATCCCGTCACGAACGGCGCCTTTGTGGACGAGCACTGCCAGACGCAGGTGGAGGGCATTTTCGCCTGCGGCAACGTTTTGCAGGTGCATGATCTGGTGGACTATGTTTCCGGCGAGGCTGAGCGCGCCGGCCGCGGCGCGGCGGCGTACCTTGCACACAGGACGAGCGCCGGGCGCACCGTTGCCGTCCGGCCGGGAAACGGCATTCGCTATGTGCTGCCGCAGAATGTTCATACGGACTGCGCCGAAGACGTCTCCCTCTTCCTGCGTGTGACGCAGCCTTGCGGCAAGGTCTGCTATACCGTCCGCTCCGGAGATACCGTCCTCGCAACAGCAAAGCGCTTCCGTGCTGCGCCCGGAGAGATGGAAAAGCTGACGGTCAGGGCGGAACTTTTGAAAAACGTGACACAGGAAATCACGGTATCTTTGGAGGTGGAAGCATGAAGCGCACGATCACCTGCATCGTCTGCCCGCGCGGCTGCACCATGACTGTGGAAGAGAAGGATGGAATGCTTATCGTCACCGGGAACTCCTGCCCCCGCGGGGAAAAACACGCGATCACGGAGGTCACCGCGCCCGTGCGGACGCTGACCTCGGTTATCCGGGTGAGCAACCGGGAGGATACGATGGTTTCTGTCAAGTCCGCCGCGCCTGTCCCGAAGGGGAAAATGCGGGAGATCATGCGGAGCATCCGCGCGGCCTCGGCCGCGGCGCCGGTACATATCGGCGATGTGCTCCTGCCGGGAATCTGCGGCACGGACATTGTTGCAACTAAGGAAATCCTATGAGGAAGCTATGGAACTGAAAGATTTTTTTACGGAATATCCGGAGGTCGCGGTTGCCTTTTCCGGCGGCGTGGATTCGGCCTACCTGCTGTATGCTGCCAGCCGGTCGGCAAAGCGGGTGAAGGCCTACTATGCCTGCTCGGCCTTTCAGCCGCAGTTTGAACTGGAGGATGCAAAGCGCCTTGCGGCAGAGCTGGATGTGCAGATGCAGATCCTTTCTCTGGATATTCTTGCGGACGAACAAGTTGCCGCAAACCCGGGAAACCGATGCTATTATTGCAAAAAACGAATTTTTAACGCCATTTTGGAACAGGCGCGAAGGGACGGCTTTTCCGTTCTGCTGGACGGAACCAATGCCTCCGACGATGCGGGCGACCGCCCGGGTATGCAGGCACTGAAGGAGCTTTCCGTGCGCTCGCCGCTGCGCCTATGCGGGCTGACCAAGACGCAGATCCGGGCACTTTCCAAAGAGGCGGGGCTTTTTACATGGAACAAGCCGGCCTATGCCTGCCTCGCCACGCGCATCCCGGCGGGGCAGCCTATCACCGCGGCGCAGCTTCACCGGACGGAGGCCGCGGAGTGCTATCTGTTCTCCCTCGGCTTCACGGATTTTCGTGTGCGTACCGTCGGGGATACGGCAAAGCTCCAGCTTCGCGCAGAGCAGCTTCCGCTGCTGCTGAAGCACAGGGAGGAAATTGTAAATCAACTGCGCGGCGACTATTCGTCGATCTGTCTGGATCTGGAGGTGCGAAAATGAGTGAATTGAAGCAGGTGCTCACATCCGTCGCGGAAGGGTCGCTTTCCGTCGAAGAGGCGCTGCTGAAAATCAAGACCCAGCCTTTTGAGGACCTTGGCTTTGCAAAGGTCGATCTGCATCGGAAATTCCGGCAGGGTGCAGCCGAGGTGATCTACGGCGCAGGGAAAACACCTGCGCAGATGCTGGGAATTCTGGAAACCATGCAGGCGCATGGGCAGAAAACCATCCTCATCACGCGCCTGAGCGAAAAGGCTGCCGAGGAACTTGCGGAAAAAACCGCCCTGCGATATGACAAAACAGCCAAGATCGCCATTGCCGGTGACCTGCCACAGCCGGACGGCATAGGAAAAATCGCCGTCGTGACCGGCGGCACCAGCGATATCCCGGTGGCGGAGGAAGCGGCGCTCACGGCGCAGGCACTCGGCAATGAGGTACTGCGGCTGTATGACGTCGGCGTTGCGGGCCTGCACCGCCTGCTGACGCACCTGGATGAGCTCATGAGCGCATCGGTCGTCATTGCGATTGCGGGAATGGAGGGCGCGCTTGCCAGTGTGGTTGGCGGATTGGTAGACTGTCCGGTCATTGCCGTGCCGACCAGCGTTGGCTACGGTGCGTCTTTCGGCGGCGTGGCTGCGCTGCTTTCCATGCTCAATTCCTGCGCCAGCGGTGTGTCCGTCGTGAATATCGACAACGGCTTCGGCGCGGGCTACCTTGCCAGCCGCATCAACCACATGGAGGCGAAACAATGAAAACCCTGTTTTTTGACTGCGGCATGGGCGCTGCGGGCGATATGCTCACGGCAGCGCTGTATGAGCTGCTGGATGAAACCGAAAAGCGGGAATTCCTTGAAAAAATGAACTGTCTTGGGTTGCAAAACCTTGCGTTTTATGCAGAAAAATCCGAAAAATGCGGAATTGCCGGAACGCATATGCGCGTGACGATCGAAGGCGCGGAAGAAGATGAGCACGAGCACAAGCACGACCACGACCATGACCATGACCATGACCACGACCACGACCACAGCGGCCTGCACATGATCGAACACCGCGTTGCACATCTTCCGGTTTCCGAGAGTGTGCGGCGCAATGTGCTGGCGGTCTATGATCTGATCGCACAGGCAGAGAGCCATGTACACGGCGTTCCGACAGCGCAGATCCATTTTCACGAGGTCGGAACGTTGGATGCGCTTGCGGATGTGACGGCGGTGTGCTGGCTTATGGAAAAGCTTGCACCGGAGCGAGTGGCAGCGTCCGCCGTCCATGTCGGAAGCGGCCAGGTGCGCTGTGCGCACGGCCTGCTGCCGGTGCCTGCACCTGCGACGGCGTGGATCCTGCGCGGGATCCCGACCTACGGCGGAGAGATCCGCGGTGAGCTCTGCACTCCGACGGGTGCGGCGCTGCTGCGTCATTTTGTCACGGAGTTTGGAAATATGCCCATGATGTGCGTAGAGCGCATCGGCTACGGTATGGGGAAAAAGGATTTCCCTGTCGCCAACTGCGTCCGCGCACTGCTGGGAGAGTCGGAAGCTGCGGGCGACGAGGTCTGCGAGCTTACCTGCAATCTGGACGATATGACGGCCGAACGCATCGGCTTTGCCATGGAACGCTTCTTTGAAGCGGGAGCACTGGAGGTCTATACCGTTCCGGTGGGGATGAAAAAGTCCCGCCCGGGCGTACTTCTGAGCGTGATGTGCCGCCAGGCGCAGCGAGAGGAGCTTCTGCGGCTCATCTTCCTGCATACGACGACGCTGGGTGTACGCGAGAACCTCTCCCGCCGCCATACGCTGCGGCGCAGAGTGGAGCAGAGGGAAACGTCCTTCGGCCCCGTGCGCGTCAAGTGCGCCGAAGGCTACGGAACGGCGCGCGAGAAGTATGAATACGAGGATCTGGCTGAAATTGCCAGAAAAACCGGCCTTTCACTGGATGAGATCGCAAAGCAGATCGAAACGGAGGGAAAAAAGTAAAATATCCCCCCGGGGGGCTTCTAAGGGGAGAGCGGATTTGCTATGATGTAGCAAGTGAGATTCGCGCCCCACTCAAAAGCGGCGCAGAAAGAAGGCAATTATGAAAAGAATTCTTGCATTGGTGCTGACGCTGGCCATGCTGCTTGTGCTGGCAGCCGGCTGCGCAAATGAAACCCCCACTCAGGGCTCTGTGCCCTCCGAGCCCTCCGAAACGCCGAGCATGGCTCCGTCCGAAGAAACTCCGCAGACCCGCGTTATCCTCGATTCGAAGGGGCGCGAGGTGGAGATTCCCGACAAGGTTGAGCGAATCGTCTGCGTGGGCGTTGGCGCACTGCGCTATAGCTGCTACGTCGGCGCTGCCGATCTGGTCGTGGGCATAGAAGACTATGAGACAAAGGGCGGCATGAGCCGGCTGTACAATTATGTAAACTTTGATAAATTCAGAGATCTGCCCGTTACCGGCACCAACGGCGAGCCCTATGTCGAGCAGATCATTACCGCCGACCCGCAGGTCATTGTGATGAGCGCCTATGCCAAGCAGGATGCAGACGAGCTGAGCGAAAAGACGGGGATCCCCGTCGTGGTCGTTCCCGGCAGCGACACCACGCTGGACGACAAGGCCTATGAAACCATTCGTATTCTTGGCGAGCTGTACTCGATGACAGAGCGCGCCGAGGAGCTCACCGCCTATCTGCGCAGCGTGCAGGATGATCTGGACAAGCGCACGGTGAACATTGAAAACGCGGACAAGCCCACGGTCTATGTCGGCGGTGTTTCCTTCAAGGGCGCCCACGGCTTTGAGGGAACGGAAGCGGGCTACGGCCCCTTTGAGCTGATCCATGCGCAGAATCTTGCCGATACGACCGGCCAGGCCGGTGCATTCAGCATTGATGTGGAGCAGGTTCTGGCGTGGGATCCCGATTATATCTTCCTCGATTTCAACGGCATGGATCTCATTCGTGAGGACTATGCGGCGCATCCGGACTTTTGCAACAGCCTGACCGCGGTCAAGGAAGGAAGAGTCTATTCCCAGATTTCTTTCCGCTCTTCCGCATCCAATCTGGAAACGGCGCTGGCCGACGCCTACTACGCTGCCTGCGTGATGTTCCCGGAGCAGTTTAAGGACGTCGATCCCGTGGAAAAGGCCGGAGAGATTTTCACTGAGCTGCTGGGAACAAATCCCTATGCAGATTTGAAGGAGGCGGGCTATGAGTTCCGTCAGATTACGATCGGAGAATAATTCGCAGAAGTCGGATTATCTGAAAAAACAGAGAAAAAGCATACTATTTCTCATTCTTCTGACACTTTTGCTGCTGGCGGCGTTTCTGTTATCGCTTCGGGCGGGCTCCTACGATACCCCGATCGCAGAGCTGATTCGCGGCATTTTCGGCAGAGCCAGCGATGCAAAGATCAATCTGGTCGTGCGCAGCAACCGTCTGCCGCGCATCTGCACGGCAATTGTCGCAGGCGCGGGGCTGGGACTCGCAGGCTGTATTTTGCAGGCAATTCTGCACAATCCGCTGGCCTCCGCTTCAACGCTCGGCGTGTCGCAGGGAGCGACCTTCGGCGCGGCGCTGGCCATCATCGGCCTCGGCGTTGCGGGCTCCGGCGGTTGGATGATCCCACTGCTGTCCTTTGCGGGGTCGCTGGCGGTGGCGGTGATCATTCTTGCGCTCAGCCGCTTCCGGCAGATCTCTTCGGAGGGAATTGTGCTCGCGGGCGTGGCAATCAGTTCCATGCTTTCCGGTGCGACAACCCTCATGCAATATTTTGCCGACGAGGTGGCGCTGGCTTCCCTGGTGTTCTGGACCTTTGGCGACCTTGGCAGCACCGGCTGGAGCGATCTGCGCTGGATGGCGCTGATCGTACTGCTGCTGATGATCTACTGCTATGCACACCGCTGGGACTATAACGCACTGCTCAGCGGTGAAGAAACTGCGCAGAGCCTCGGCATCAATGTGCAGCGGCTCACGCTGGTCAACATGCTGCTGGCCTGCCTTGCCTGCTCCGTGATCGTGTCCAACGTCGGCCTGATCAACTTCATCGGCCTGGTTGCGCCGCACATTGTCCGGCTTGTGGTGGGCAACAACCATGTCTATCTGATCCCGGGCTCTATCCTGGCAGGGGCGACGCTGCTGCTGATCGGTGATCTTCTGGCGCGGGTTGTGCTCATGCCGGTGATCCTGCCCATCGGTGCGCTGACCTCCTTCCTCGGCGGTCCCCTGTTTCTGTATCTCCTGTTCAGAGGGAGGAAAAAGGCATGATTTCCGCAAAGAATATCAGCTTTCACTACCGCGGCGGGGGTGAAGTCCTGCAGCAGGTGGGCTTTGACCTGGAGGATGGCTGTTTTCTGGCCATCCTCGGCAACAACGGCGCGGGAAAGAGCACGCTGCTCAAGTGCCTGAACCGTATTCTCCGGGCGGATTCCGGCTCGTTCCGGATGGACGGAGAGGAAATTCTCACACTATCCCACCGGGAAATCGCGCGACGGATCGCCTTCGTCGCGCAGAGCGTACCGAACACGCAGATGACGGTGCATGATGCCGTTATGCTCGGCCGGCGACCTTATATGGGCTTCGGCGTCACGGAGCGGGATCACAAGATTGTCCACGAAGCCATGCACGCGATGGGGCTGGAGGATATGCGCGGGCGGTATCTTAATGAACTGTCCGGCGGTGAACGCCAGAAGGTCATGCTGGCGCGTGCAATGGCACAGCAGCCGAAGCTCCTGCTGCTCGATGAGCCGACCAGCAGCCTGGATATTATGAATCAGTATCAGGTGCTGCAAATCGCGCGGGATTTTTGCCGCGAGGAGGGTAAGAGCGCCATTGTGGTCATCCACGATCTCAATCTGGCGCTGCGCTTCTGCGACCGCTTCCTGCTTCTGCGAAACGGAACTGTCTACCGCTACGGCGACCGCTCCTGTCTGGATGTACAGGCGCTGCGCGAGGTTTACGGCGTGGACGGAAAGTTTGTCACGGTGGAAAACCAGATGATGGTATATGTAAACGAAATTCCGAAAGGAGAGGAAAATCATGACTGATTTTGAAAAATGTGCCGAATTCCATGGACATGTCTGCGGTGGACTGACGATCGGCTACAAGGCCGCGCAGTATGCGATCAAGCTGCTGGATCTGACATTTTCGGAGGACGAGGACGTGGTCTGTATCACGGAAAACGATGCCTGCGGCGTGGATGCCATTCAGGTTATGCTGGGATGCAGCGTTGGCAAGGGAAATCTCCTGTTCCATATGCGCGGCAAGCAGGCATTTTCCTTCTATAACCGCAAGACGGGCAAATCCGTCCGCCTCGTGCTGAAGCCGAGACCGGAGGGAATGTGCAAGAAGGACTCCCTGCAATATTTCCAGAGCAAAGAGCCGGAGGAGCTGTTTGAGGTAAAGCCTGCGGTGATTGCGCTTCCGGAAAGGGCACGCCTGTTTGATTCCTACCGCTGCGACTGCTGCGGCGAGGTAACGGGCGCCAATTGGATCCGCCTTGCCGGGGAGAAAAAGCTCTGCCTCGACTGCTATGAGAGCTATGACCGCTTTGATGTCTGAGAATTGAGAAAAAACGGAACACGCCTGTGGAAGAACACGATCTTCCACAGGCGTGTGTTTTGCATTATTACGGCAGACTGCCGTTCTGTTTGTACGTGCAGAAATAGGAGAACGCACCTACTGTGCAGATTGCTCGGGGCGCTTTTTCCAGAATTTCAGCCGTTCGATCCGCCGCCGTTTTTTCTGGGCCTTGACCAGAACCTCCCGGGAGATTCCGGCTTGCTCTGCATAGGGAGCAAAAAACGACCAGTCCGCTAACGCCTCGTCGCCATGTAGGGTCAATTCCAAAAGCTCTCTGCGCTTGTCCAGCGCATCGGTCATTTCCGGGCGCAGCGGGAGCAGACAGGCGCGGCGTGCGATGAGAATGTGCGGATATCGGCTGACAAGACCGTTGTCCTCCGAGATCTGCGCCGCATTTTGCAGCAGCCGCAACGTGCCAAGAAAGAATTCCTCCGGCGCATGGTCGAGCCCCTCGGTTTGGACAGCCAGCGCGCCTGCCTCGTTCAGTACTTCCAGGATCGCGTCAAAATCGATATCAGCGCCGAGCAGCAGCTCACGCATCCGGTCAATGACATATTCCTTCTTTTCAAAACAGACATCGCCCTGCAAAACGGCGTATTCCAGCTTGAGACGGTCATTGCAGGCGCGGTAGTGCGCTGTTGCACAGCGGATGACGACTTCCTGCGCCGCAGCCATATGTGAAAGCGGTGCTCCGGAGAGCGCCTGCTGCATCAGAGGCCGGATCCGCTGCCATGTTTCCGTCAGACCCTCGCGGGTGGTAGGGAGTTTTCTGAGAAAGTGCGCGGCAAGCCCGTAAAATACGGCGCGGGGATCCTCCCGCGGGGCATCCTCCGGGCAGAGATTGCAGATTTCGTCGTATTTTCCTTCCTCAAACAGTGCTGCGATGCGGCTGTCTTTCTCGTCCATGCAGTGGTTCACACCTTCCACATTCAGATATCTATGGTGGCAAGAAGCGCGGGCAGATCAGCAAAACATGGCGTGCGCCAGTGTGCCTGCGGTACGTCGCCAAAACCGTATGCTGCAAAAATAAAATCACAATGCGCATCCTGCGCAGCCTGATAGTCCATAATCGTATCGCCGACATACACCGGTGCGCGCAGACCATACTGCCTGCGAACCGCTTCAATGTTGCCAGCCTTGGTTGTGTTTACATTCGTGCAGCAGGCGCTGCCGCGGAAATAACGCTTCAAGCCGTGGGCGTCAAAGAAAGCGCTCAGATACTCGGGGCTGCAATTACTGATAAGGAACAGAGAATACTCCTGCGACAGCTTTTTCAACGTTTCCGGGACATCGGGGTAGAGAATGCCGCCGTTTTGACGGGTGATGGGCCCTTCATGGCGGTAGCATTCCTCAACGATTTCCACTGCACGGTCAGCAGGAAGAGAGGGGAGGAGACGCTCAGCCAACCCCGTCAGCGCGAACCCGCAGCAGGCACGGATCTGCTCCTGTGTCGGAATCGGTATCGGTTCCGGCATGGAGCTCAGAACAGTCTGCCAGGCTCTGGCGGAGTTGGCGGTGTTGTCCCATATGGTTCCATCCAGATCGAAAAGTATGCCGTCCGGTTTCATTCCTCGGTGTCCTCCACAATGCGAATGCCCTTGCTTGTGCCGAAGCGGGTGACGCCGAGCTTCAGAAAGCGGTCACAGATGGTGCGGTTGTTGATGCCGGTTGCTGCCTTGATGGCACAGTTAGTTCCGACGATGGAGCGGATGAGCTCCACGCCTTCCTCGGTTGCGCCGCCGGAGCCGAAGCCGGTCGAGGTCTTGACAAAATCAGCACCCGCCTCCATGACCAGGCGTGCTGCCGTCTTGATTTCCTCGGGGGTAAGGGCACTTTCCTCGATGATGGCTTTGACGATGGCCTTCGGATGGCTTGCCTCGACGACGGCTTGAATATCCGCGCGAACCTCGTCCATCCTGCCGTCTTTAAGAGCACCGATATTGATGACCATATCGATCTCGGCTGCGCCGTCGGCAATGGCCTCGCGGGCTTCGGCTGCCTTAATGACGCTTTTGTTTGCGCCAAGAGGAAAACCGACGACCGCGGCGGTCTTCACACCGCTGCCCGCAAGCTGCTGAGCAACAAAGGCGACGTTGCAGGGGTTGACGCAGACGCTCGCAAAATGATACTGTTTGGCCTCATTGCAGAAGCGCAGCAGGGTGGCGCGTGTCGTATCTGCCTTCAAAACGGTGTGATCAATGTACTGAGCATAGCTGGGATCATAAGCCATAGTATCACCTCAATGCATTTCTCTGCCGCCGCTGATGTTGAATGCCTGGCCGGTGCAGTAGTCGCCGGAGCGCGTCAGAAAATCGACGAAATCAACGACGTCTTCAATGCTGGTCAGACGCTTGAGCGGAATTTTAGCCGTGAATTTATCAATAACCTGCTCGCGCGGCATCTGAAGATTCTTGATATAGCCTGCGCTGACCGCGTCCCAAACGCCGGTCAGATCCGTAATGCCGGGACACAGACAGTTGCAGTTGATATTGAAAGGGGCAACCTCATAGGCAATGGCCTGCGTCATGCTGATCACTGCGCCCTTGGCGGAGGAATAGGGTACCATCAACGCAGAGCCGGTCTTGCCGCTCTTAGAGGAGAAATTGATGATCTTGCCCGCGCGCCGCTCCTTCATATCAGGCAGCGCCTGCTGGATGCAGAAGAAAGCGCCGTAGACATTCACGCGCATGATCCGCTCCCATTCCTCCAAGGTGACTTCTTCAATCGGGTGCTGAGAGACGATGCCGGCGACATTGGCCAGCGCATATATTGGGCCATAAGCTTCGCGAATCTGCGCAAACGCGGCTTTTACGGCCTCGGAATTGGTGATGTCAAGCACATAGGCGGCTGCCTCGTAGCCCTGTGCACGCAGCTTTTCTGCGCTTTCTGTGACCGCGGGATTGATGTCAATGAGAGCGACTTTCGCGCCGAGAGAACAATAGCGCTCTGCAACGCCGTAGCCGATGCTTTTAGCCGCGCCGGTGACAACGCAGGTCATGTCTTTGATTGTATGCATTTGCTCCACTCCTTATTTTTGAACCACAAAGGACGGCTTGCCGTCAAAGCGGACAGCATCCTGCGCTGAATTTGCTACAAGCTTCAGAAAGCTTTCGTCTGCGAGAGTGAGCAGAACGCCGAGCCGTTCAAGCGCTTTGATCTGGTGCTCCTCATCCAGCTCCACTCCCAACTGCGACAGGAGATAGCGGGAAAAGCCCAGTACATCCTTCTGCCGCGCCGAGGGCGTCTTGGAGTAGATTCCGACACAGAACCGATCAAAGATCGCCAGCTTTGATAAAAAATAGGTGCGGCACTGTGTCAGCGTTTCCTCGTCGGCGTCTTTGACAATGCGGGAAAACAGATTGTCGGCGATACGCTCCTGAAGCTTGTCGCGGTATTTCTCTGTGGTCAGCTTCGGCTTAAAATGAAAGCTGAGCGCGGCGATGACCAGGAGCGTCGTTCCGTATTCCAAGGGGAAACGGCTGCTTTGCTCCTTATTAAGCTGCAGTGCATCAAACAGGACTTCATCACTGACGGCCTGCTGATAGTGTTCGTAGGCAATGCTGCCCCAGACATCAACATATTCGCGCATGGAAAGTTGGATTTGCGGGCGGAGTTTCTTGTCTCCCATCGTCGTTTCTCCTCACTCTAAATTTGCGTGGCGCTCCTTTACGGTTTTCTCATTCCAGCCCAGCCTGTCCATGATCTCCAGCGTGATGATATCGCACAGCAGATATAGCTGCTGCTCGAACAAGGTGGACATCGGCTGAATGGAAACAGGATCGTTTGCCGGGGTGAATTTGGTCCTGCCGCGCAGTAGGACATGAATGTCGGCTATGTTGTCGGCTGAGCTTGTTGGCGTGCAGCCGAGGTAGAGCACTGCTGCACCGAGCTGCTTTGCTTTTTTTGCAATGGCTACGGGGAACAGACTTTCGCCGGAGGCAGAGGCGACGATCAGCAGGTCGCCCTTGCCGATCGGTTCCTCGCTTTCCGCGCCGACGTAATTCAGGTCGATGTTCATATGGCGAAGACGCTTGACCCATGCCTTCATCGAGATCAGCACCCGTCCAACGCCGACACACAGCACGCGGCGGCCGGGCAGAAGCAGTTCGTCGATCAATCGCTCCATCTGCGCTTCGTCCAGCGCGTCGAAGGCATCGGACAATTCCTGCAGGATGATCTTATCCCAACGCTGCTTCATTTAGCATTTTTGGAGTAGATGGCCTTGCAGATGGAGACCTTGTGAGTATAAATATCTTCGCACAACTGTGGGATATTGTCAAGAGAGCTGCGGTGTGTGATAAGGTCTTCGACCTGCATCCTTCCCTCGTCGAGCATCTGAACCGTGTACTGCCATTCATTGATGGGGGACTGTGCATAATGCGAGTTCCAAATTCCGCGCAGCATGAGTTCCTTACGGAGAATCATGGAGTGCTGCGCCAGTTTGATTGTGGTGTCACGGTGAGGATTGCCCATCAGGACAATGGTGCCGAAGGTTTTGCAGCACTCAATGCCGAGTCCCAGTGCCGCGCCGGAGCCGGTGCCCTCGATGACGACATCGGGCAGCTTTCCGCCGGTCAGTTTCTTAAATTCGGCGGCGATGTCCGTTGTCATGCTGTTAAAGGCAGTTAGGCCGCGTGCACGGGCAAATTCGACCTTTTCATCCAACACGTCGACCAAAACGACTGTGCTGGCGCCGAAGATCTTGCCCCAGCGGGCAGCCATCTGACCGATGGGGCCGGCACCGAAGACCAGCAGGTTCTGTCCGGCAGTCAGACCGCTTTTGCGGATGGCATGCTGTGCGACAGTGCAAGGCTCAACCATGGCGAGCGCATCGTCAGACAGGTTGGGATTGGCAGACTCGACAAAATGCCAGTCACTCGGAACGAGGCAGTATTCCGCAAAACCGCCGTCGCTGCGCGAGCCGAGATAGTCGTAATCAAGGCACATGGCATAGTCGCCACTCTCGCAGGGGCCGCACTTCCGGCAGGGAATGCAGGGGAAGATCGCGCCGCGCTTGCCGATGAGATTCGGATCGGCATCTTCGCCGACCTCAACAATCTCGCCGCCGAATTCGTGGCCGATTGTCAGGGGATACTTCTGCTTACTGGTGCCAAGTTCAAAGATGCGGGGAATATCCGAGCCGCAAATGCCGCAGGCGCTGACTTTCAGAAGAAGCTGCTTGCCATGGGGCACGGGCTTTTCCATTTCGACGGTGCGAAAATCGCCAATTTTGAACAAACGGGATGCTTTCATAGATGATTTTCCTTTCTATGATATGAATTGCAGCGGTTTAGGACGCAGTACGTGTCGTACAATTCTTCCTCAAATACAGGAAGAACCGACCAAGGTCGGTTTTCCTGTTGTACAAACGAGACGTTTATTTGAGGATTCTCTTCATGTCGGTCTGCTTTTGTGCAGGGATGATCTGAATCTCGACCTTAACGCCATGCGCCATCAGGTCGCGGAAAATCTGACGCTCCTCTTCGGAAGCGGAGATGTTTTGATACAGCTTGGTGCGGCCGGCGGACATACCCATGCCGCCGATATTCAGAAAATCAATGTCGACGCCCTTTTCAATTAGGCTCTTGATGGTCTGCGGTACCTTGACGATCATCATTGTGGGCTTTGCAAGGCCGGCCTTGAGAATCTCGGCGGCTTCATCAATTGTGCGGATCTCGATGGTGACATGAGACGGAACAAGCAGGGAGAACATTTCCTGCATGAACGGATCCTGCGAGACCTTGTCGTCGACGACAAGAATGTGCTGAACGCTCGACAGGGTCTTGAGCCAAGTGGCGATGACCTGACCGTGGATCAGACGGTCGTCAATACGAGTAAATACCAGATTTTTCACAGCAACCTCCAAAAAATTTAATTACTTTTTTGGGCAGACACGCTCAGTGTTTGCCGAATTCGCCAATCTCGTTTTTGCCGGTTTCCAGCAGCGCAGAGACGAGCTCTTCTGTGGTCATTCCCTCGTAGCGTTCAAGCACGCAGTACATGACCATGGAAAGATTTACGCCCGTAACAATACGGATGTTATACTTCTTTGACAGCCGGAAAAGGGTGTTGTTCGGGGTGCCGCCCATGATATCGACCAGCGCGACCACACCTTCGCCGCTCTCCAGAGCAGCGACCTTTTTCTCTGTTTCCTCCAGGAATTCTTCCGGGCTCATGGTGGGAAGCACGCAGGTGCTGTCCATCTGCTCGCCTTTTCCGACGAGCATTGCAGCACTGTTGAGCAGCTCTTCAGCCAACTTCCCATGGGTTGCAACAATTACGCCAATCACTGTTCGTTCAATCCTCTCATAATATCAAGAATGTAGCGTTCGTAGTTTTCACTGAACTGTGCAGCGCCGCCCTTCATTGCAGAGGACGTGCCGATCACAAGGCCGGTCGCGCCATTTTTCAGCATACTGATGCTGTTGGCAACAGTTGTATTTCCGTCGACAATAATGTCGATTCTATGGCCATAGCGCTCGACGGCCTCATGCACGCGGTGCAGCTTGTCGAGATGGTCGGGAAGCATCTTCTGCCCGGCGAAACCGGGATTTACGGCCATGACCAGTACAAAATCCAGGAAGGTTCCGAGCTCGTCGATATAGCTTACCGGAACACCCGGGCTGAGCGCGATTCCGGTCTTGCAACCGCGCGCTTTCAGATCGATCAGCAGACGGTGTGGATTGCGGGCAGTTTCCGGATGAAAGCTGACCCAGTCGCCGGCAGCGGGCTGCATGATTTGGACAAAGCCTTCCGGGTCGGTGCACATCAGGTGGATATCCACAGGAAGATTGGTTGCTTTTTTCAGTGCCGCATAGTCGCGCACACCGAGCATTATATTAGGTACATAATGTCCGTCCATTACATCGAAGTGGATCGCGTCGACGGCGCAGTCCTCAAATGCATGCACATACGACTCCGTATCGGAGAGCGTACTGCACATAATAGACGGAGAGATGATAAAACTCTTATTCATAGTATGCCTCTGTGTATGTCGATTTCAGGAAGGGGAGAGTCGGATGATTTTGTTTGAACATGGCAATGCAGGCCGAAACCTGCACTGCCATGTTCAGTTTAGGGAGAGGGATGGAAAAGTACTGTGAACTTGAGATTAATAAGCGCCGCAGAGTGCCGCCAAGCCGATCGTGACAAACGCCAAGACGAACATAAGGAGAATGATGACTGTCGGCTTTACACGTTTCTTCAGCAGGCCCCAAACGCCGAGCACGAGTGCCAGCGGAACCATGCCGGGAAGCAGCGCATCGAAAACGGTGGTCTGAAGGTTAAACGCAACGGAACCGATCTCGTTGGTAACTTCCCATCCGATGAGGGAGAAGTTAAAGCTGATGTTGCTTACGGCCATACTGCCGATGACCATCAGACCGACAATGCTGACGAGTTCAAGAATCTTGTTGAGCAGACCGGTTTTCAGGAAGGAGATGATCGCGCTCTTGCCCTTGCGATAGCCCATCATATACATGTTGTAACCGAGGGTAAGCATGATCACCTTGTAGATGATTTCGAACAGGATCGGGCCTGCATAGTTGCCTGCGAGTGCCAACTGGATGCAGACGCCGGCGAGGATCGGGTAGACGATCGACTGAGAAACGACGTCGCCGATACCGGCAAGCGGTCCCATGAGGGCGGAGCGGACGGAGAGGATCTCATCGGCGGTAATGTCACCGTCGTTCGCACGCTTCTCTTCCATTGCGGCGGTGATGCCGTGGATTACGGTGCCCATGTAGGAAGGCTCGGTGTTGAAGAAGTTCATGTACTTGGAAATTTCTTCCGCATACTGATCTTCCTTATACAGACGCTTGATGATGGGGATGAAAGCGTTTGCATTGCCGAGAGCCTGAAGGCGTTCATAGTTATAGCAGGTTTCACTGGAGTAGCCAAGCAGCCAGTTTTTGACGAGGTCAGATTTTCTAAGCTGTGCCATGATTATGCCGCCTCCTTTTCTGCTTTGCTCTTGTCAAAGAGGTAGATAATGAAGGCAATGATCGCACCGAAGATGGTAACGGCCATTGTGTTCAGACCAAGGAACTGCGCGAGGAAGAAACCGAGGAAGAAGAACGGGAGAATCTTCTTCTGGCCCAGGAAGTTCAGCAGCATGCCGACGCCGAGTGCCGGGAGGATACCGCCGACCATTGCGAAGCCGTCAATGAGCCACTTGGGGCAGGCAGCCAGCCAGTCGCCGACGACAGCGCCCTTCATCACGATGAAGAAAGCGGGGAGTCCGTTGAGAACCAGGGACACGAAGAAAGAAGGTACATAGTTGCAGAAGCGAATCATCTTCAGGTTGCCCTTTGCCGCGAACTTGTCAGCCATATGAACCCAAACAGCGTTGATGGACATGTAGGCGTTCCAGATCATAACGGCAACGGAGCCGAGGATGACACCGATTGTGGTTGCAGTGGTCATGTCGAGGCCGGAGACAAGGCCAAGGGCCGTGCCAACGGAACCGGCAAACATTGCATTGCCGGGCATGGAGCCGCCGGCTGTGATAAAGCCGACATAGGGAAGGTTGATGGCCGCAGCGAGCATCATGCCTTCCATCGGCTTACCCATTACGATGCCGACAAGGAAGCCGGACCAGATCGGGTAAAGCCAGGTTCTGGTGATCACATGGCTGAACCACCAGGTGCTGCAGGTAGCAATCAGAGCCACCAGGATAGCGCGTACTATCATTTCTTTTTCTTCTCTCCTTTTTTAGATTTTTGGAAGCGCGTCGTTGGTTGTTTCTCACATCCCTCTCAAGTTTTTTCTGCACCCGCTGAGGAAGGCCCTCACATGGCGAAATATTCCGCCGGAAGAGCTTGTTTCAGGATGGCTGCGGTCTGCCCGGCATCACGTGCATGAAGCAGCGGTTCCTGCAAACTCCGCAGTTCCTCAAGATCCAGCAGCGACATCAGACGTTTTGCCCGAAGCAGCTTGGATGAGGACATGCTGAATTTGCGCAGGCCGAGTATTGCCAATGCAGCCAGGCCGACCCGGTCACCGGCCATCTCGCCGCACAGCGAGCATTCTTTGCCGCGCATGTGCGTCATGGAAATGGTCTGGTGGATGAGCCTCAGGACTGCAGGATGCATGAATTGATTCAGATAGCTGACCTTCTCGTTCAGCCGATCTGCCGCGAAGGTATACTGCACGAGATCGTTGCTTCCGATACTGACGAAATCAATCTGTTCAAGAAGCTGATCGAGCATAACGACTGCGGAGGGGATTTCCACCATAATGCCGACTTTGAGATCCGCACGGTGGGGAATGCTTTCCTTTGTGAGCTGTTCGTCTGCCTGCCGGAGATAGGCCAGCATCGCTTCCAGTTCGGAAACAGTTGCGATCATGGGGAACATCACGCGAATATCCCCACAGAGCGCCGCACGCAGAATTGCGCGAAGCTGGGTGAGAATCAGGCCGCTGCGATCCATGCAGATGCGCACGGCACGATAGCCCATAAAGGGATTTTCCTCCTTGGGAAGACCCAGTGCAGGAACGTCTTTGTCACCGCCAATGTCGATGGTCCGGATGGTCAGAGCCCTGCCGCCGAGCGCTTTTGCTGCCTGTGCATATGCTCTGTACTGCTCCTCCTCTGAGGGAAGTGTCTTTCGGTCGAGAAACAGAAACTCCGAGCGGAACAGGCCAACGCCGTCATTGACACAGGCGGCCGGGCGAAGCAGTTCGCAGGGGTCCGTAATGTTCATATACAGGCCGCTGCGGACGCCGTTTTTGCTTTCGAAGGGGCGCTCGCCGTAGGTTTGCAGCAGTGCCTTTTTCTGCCGGAAGATGTCCAAGGCCGACTCACACTCTGCCAATTCCTTGGCACTCATGCCGTAACAGAGCATTGCCTTCTCACCGTCGAGATAAACGGATTCACCGTCTTGAATCGCAGTGACGCTGCCGCATCCGACCAGCGTTGGGATCTGAAGGCCGGAGGCGAGGATGGAAACATGGGAGGTTTTGGTTCCGTTACCGATGACGAGCCCCTTGATATGTTCAAGCTTTGCGGACATCAGGGTCGACGGAAGAAGCTGATTTGCGAGCACAATGCAGTCGCAGGAGAGCTCTGACAGGTCGGGACGGGCAATGCCTTCAATGCGGCAGGCGACGCGAAGAGAAAGGTCGCGTATATCATCGGCGCGTGCCGACATGTATTCGTCATTGAGTGCCAGCAGCATGTTCTCCTGTTCTCTGCCGCTGGAAAGCACTGCGGCAGAAGCGGAAAGGCCACTCTGCGCGGCAGCGGTGATCTGGTCACGGAAGGCGGAGTCCTCCAGCATTGCAAGCTGAACCTCCGTCAGATCCGCCTGCTCCGAAGCACCGGATGCCGCGTATTGCTCTTTTGCGGCAGTCAGCTCTGCTGCGATTGCCTGAAACGCATCGTCGATGCGGCGCAGCGTATCGTCAACCGGTTCGGTCGCTCTCTGCGCAAAATCAAAAGCCGGAGGCTCCGCAAGAAGATAGCTCGGCGCAAGTGTGCAGCCGGGAGAAACGGAAATGCCTTGCAGGATCACGATTATTCCTCCAATGTCTCAATATACTTGACGACTTCTTCGGCGGCGGTCTGTTCGTCGTTGCCCTCGGCGCGGACGACGATCTCGGTGCCCTGCTTGATACAGGCGTGAAGGACGCCGAAGATGCTCTTCGCGTCACAGGAACGGTCGTCAGCCAGCACGGTCACCTTGCTCTGGAAGGACTTCGCCAGCGAAACGAGCTGTGCGGCGGGTCTTGCATGCAGGCCGGTCGGGTTCTGGACCGTTGTTTTCATTTCAACCATATTAAATTTCTCCTTTAGATAAAAAGCGTAACGATCATAAGTATTTGGACAGCGGGGTCTTGGCCTCCGCATAGACAACCTGAACGTAAACATCCGCGCCCTCGGCCTGGAGCTGCCGCAGGATGCGCCGCTCCTCCTCAGACATATACACGCCGCGGCAGACCGGGCTGCGGCTGGCGCCGGCGGCCATGCCGCCGATGTTGATGCTGCTCGGACGGTAGCCGTTGTCCCAGAGATATTTCATCGCGTGCGGCGAGCGCATCAGCAGGATTGTGTTGGGATAGCCGCCCGACGGCCGGGATTTGATGTAGCTCAGCGCGTCGCGGCGGCTGAGAATTCTCAGTTCAATACCGATCGGCACCGACAGCGCCAGCACGGTCTGCGCCATCGCATCCTCTGCACTCTGGTCATCGGCGATAATGATCTGGCGGACGTTCAGCTTTTTCGCCCACGATATCAATACCTGGCCATGGATGAGACGTTCATCGATCCGGGTTAAAACAATGTTCATTTTACCTTCCATTTCTCCGTATCCCGGGTGATGAGAGTATTATTCTGCAAATTCAATTGTTGTTTTGATTATATGTTCAACACAAATAGTTGTCAAATTTTCGATATGATTACACGATCATCAAACTGTGTATGTCTGCGTTTTGACCATATTTAATATTTATCAAGATTTGATTTTGTGCATATTGTCCTATATTTTTTCCGGTTCTCCTCTGTTATAATGAGATTGTGTTCAGAGTCTCACCGAATCTCGACACGGATTCACAAGCGAACGTAAAGAGTGTGTAAGTTTTTTCTCGGTTTTAGCAATCATGTTCGAAAAAAATTTCTGGGAAGGTGATCGTATGAAGGAACGACGCAAGGAGGTTATCCTCGCAGCAGTGCAGGAGGAGACGGAGGCGGCGCTCTCTGCACCGGAAGGCTGCGCCCGGTGGAGCCATGCCGCCGCGCTGGCGGAACGCCTGAGGATGGACCGCGCCAATGTTGCGCGTGAACTGAACCTGCTGTACCAGGATGGACAGCTCATCAAAGTGCAGGGGAAGCCGACCTATTATATCAGCCGCTTCCATCTGGAGCAGCACTATCCCTCTGCATTTTTCCCTTCTACGCTGCCAAAGGGGAGTGAGATCCAAAGTTTTCTCTCTGTTGCTCCCGAGCGCCCGCCGGAGGAGGAAATGGCGGCGGAAACACCGGTACTGCTTGACAACCAGATCGGTGCGCAGCATACGCTCCGTACGGCTATCCTGCACGCCAAGGCTGCTGTCATGTATCCTTCGCACGATATGCATACTCTGATTTATGGAAACGTCGGCGTCGGCAGAGGCGATTTTGCCCACCGTATGTTTCTGCACGCCGTTGCCACCGGCTCCATGGCCAAGGATGCACCTTATATCATCGTCAATTGCCGCGACTATGAGGCTTCGCCGCAGGGCTTCCTGAATCAGCTCTTCGGATACAGCAAGGACGTCTCGCAAAAGGGCGGAAAGAGCCGGCGTGGCCTGATTGAGCGCGCGGCAGGCGGCGTACTCTGCCTTAACGGCGTGGAGAAACTGCCCCCGTCCGTGCAGCGCTCCCTGACGCGCCTGATCGACAAAAAGACCTTCACCCGTATCGGTGAAGCCTCGGTCACACGCTATGCCAATGTTATGATTGTCGCCATCTCTACCGACCCGCCGCAGGCGTCGTCGATCTCACTGCTTCAGCAGCATTTTCCCGTACTTATTCACATCCCAAATCTGATTCAATGGGATCTGCACGAACTTGCCGAGCTGATTATTACGAATTTCCGGAAGGAGTCCGAATCAACCGGCCTGTGCTTCCGCCTTCAGGCGGACGCGCTGGCGGCATTTCTGAAGGCGGACTATCCGGACAACCTTGGCAGCCTTTACCGAGCTACCCGCACGACCTGTTCTCTGGTTTATCTGCGCCACAGCTCTGCCATGCCGCATTCGCGCATCATTGAAATTACGCTGTCGAGCATCCATGCGGACTTTCTGGCGGGTATTCACCCTGATCCGGAGGCTGACCGAAAGATTGCTGCGCTTCTTTCCGAACTGGAGTTGGAATACATCACCTTCACGCCGAAGGGGATTTCGACCAACCGCTACAACGAGGGGATGCTGATGGAGCGGCTGCATCACTATGATGCTGTACCCACTGCCTCTGCGCCGCCTGCGCAGGAGGGCGTGACGATTCTGGCGCTGTTCCATGGCGAGTCCGTTGCCGAGCAGTTGGCTGACTACGCCAATGCGGCAGTCGGACGGGAGCGCGTGATTGGCCTGAGCTATCACGCGGGTTCCTCCCTCGTTTCGCTGCGGGAAAGAGTCATGCAGGCTCTGCAGCACCGGGACACGTCCGCTGGGGTGCTGATTGCCGCAGATATGAATCCTCTGACAGAGCTCGGAGAATTCCTCTTCCATAACACCGGCATTCCCAATGCAACCATCGGCAATGCCGGGCTTCCGGTATTAATGGCGCTTGCAGATGCAAGCCTGCGGCCGGAAATGACACTGCATTTGCTCACTGAGGAGGGAATGACCCTTGTTTCCACCGGCACGGCGGAACAGAGCAGCAGCTTCTTGGATGGCACCATCAAAAAGATGCTGATTCCGACGCTGACCTTCCTGAACCCGCAGAAGGCGTGCAGCATTCTCAACAGCGCGCTGACGGGACTGCTGAACGATTTCGGTATTGCACCAACAAATGATATCGTGGTGAAGTTCACATTCCATTGCGCGCATATGCTGGAGCGCCTTATCCGCGGAGAGTCGCTGAAATACGACGGACTGAAGGCCTTCATCAATGCCAACAGCACCCTGTTCACGCGGCTGGAGATGCACATGCAATATGTTGCCGAGCTCTTCGGAGTTTCCATTCCCGCCAGCGAACTGGCCTACATTGCCGAGAGTCTTTTGCCTTATTTCGACATTCGGGCAGAGCACGAGGCGGGTCGGATTCTGTGAGCGCATCCGCAATTCAGTGAAAATGTAAGGGAACCGTTTCAGATTGTTTCCAAATAGTTCAAAATTGGATATTATAATTTTCGACGAAAAGAAAAATGGGGCGCAAATGCCCCGAAAGGAGAACAGGGAAGATGAAAGAGGTAAAATCTCCCAAGAAACCGCTGATTTATTATTATGGCATTGTGTTGCTGGCGATTCTGGTCTTTAACATGGTGCTTTCGCCGTTGCTGGCGAGCGCCCGCGTGAATGAAGTGGATTAAGGCAACTTTATGAAAATGATCGCGGAAAAGAAAATTGATACCGTCGAAATCGAAGATTCCGAGATCGTTTTTACGGACAAGGACAGCGATCGGATTTACAAGACAGGCGAAATGAACGATCCGACTCTGACGGAACGGCTTTATGACTCCGGCGCGACCTTCACACGGAACATCGAAAAGGGAATGTCGCCGCTGCTCAGCTTTTTCCTGACCTTCATTCTGCCGATTCTGATCTTCGCTGCTCTCGGGCAGTATATGGCCAAGAAGATGATGTCGCAGGCCGGCGGCCCGAACGCCATGGCTTTCGGCATGGGAAAAAGCAACGCCAAGGTCTATGTTCCTTCTACGGACGGCATCCGGTTTTCCGATGTGGCAGGCGAGGACGAGGCCAAGGAGAATCTGGCGGAAATCGTGGACTACCTGCACAATCCCAAGAAATATTCTGACGTCGGCGCGTCCATGCCCAAGGGCGTGCTGCTTGTAGGCCCTCCGGGAACCGGCAAGACCATGCTGGCCAAGGCAGTTGCAGGCGAAGCGGGCGTGCCGTTTTTCTCCATGTCCGGTTCGGAGTTTGTGGAGATGTTTGTCGGCATGGGCGCATCAAAGGTGCGAGACCTGTTCAAGCAGGCCAAGGAGAAGGCACCCTGCATCGTTTTCATTGACGAGATTGATGCCATCGGCAAAAAGCGTGACGGGCAGATCGGCGGCAACGACGAGCGCGAGCAAACACTCAACCAGCTTCTGACCGAGATGGACGGCTTTGAGGGCAACAACGGCGTCATCATTCTGGCGGCGACGAACCGCCCCGAATCCCTTGACCCTGCGCTGACGCGCCCCGGCCGCTTTGACCGCCGGGTTCCTGTGGAGCTGCCCGACCTTGCCGGACGCGAGGCCATCCTGAAGGTTCATGCGAAAAAGATCAAAACGGCGGACAATGTGGATTTCCACACCATCGCGCGTATGGCTTCCGGCACCTCCGGTGCAGAGCTGGCCAATATCATCAACGAGGCTGCCCTGCGCGCTGTGCGCAGCGGGCGCACCGTGGTGGAGCAGGCAGATTTGGAGGAGAGTATCGAGGTTGTCATCGCGGGCTACCAGAAGAAAAACGCCATTATGACCGATGCAGAAAAGAAGGTCGTCGCCTACCACGAGATCGGCCATGCGCTGGTTGCGGCCTTGCAGACCGACTCCGCACCGGTGCAGAAGATTACCATCATTCCCAGAACCTCCGGCGCACTGGGCTACACCATGCAGGTTGAGCAGAACGATAAGGTTCTGATGACCAAGGAGGAGCTGGAAAATAAGATCGCCACGCTGACCGGCGGCCGCGCGGCAGAGGAAATTGTATTCGGTCAGATCACGACCGGCGCCTCCAACGACATTGAGCAGGCGACGAAGCTGGCACGCGCCATGATCACCCGCTACGGCATGACGGAGGAATTTGACATGGTCGCCATGGAAACCGTGACGAACCAGTATCTCGGCGGCGACACCTCTCTGGCTTGCTCTGCCGATATGCAGAAGGAGATCGACCGCAAGGTCGTGGAGACGGTGAAGACGCAGCATGCCAAGGCGCGGAAGCTGCTGGAAGGCAACCGCGCAAAGCTCGACGAGCTGGCCAATTATCTGTATGAAAAAGAAACCATCACCGGCAGCGAATTCATGGCGATTCTGAGCGGAAAGGAAGAGATCAAGGCATGAAACGGAAAAACCGCTTTGGATGGAGTGAGCTGATTGTCGGAGTGCTTTTGGTTTTGCTCGGCGCAGCAAGCTTCGTATGGCCGGAGAGCACGCTGACCGGCGCGATAGTGGTCTACGGCGTGATCGCCATTCTCATGGGCATTGAGGACATTGTGGTGTACGTGCGTCTGTCGCGTTTTACCGGCTTCGGGCCAATGCTTTCGCTGATCTCCGGTATTCTGAGCGTGATGTGCGGCATCATGCTGGTGGGAAATCCGAATCTCGGCAAGTGGGCGCTGACTGTCCTGCTCCCTGTGTGGTTCATTGCCCACTGCATTTCCGGGCTGACGCATACCAATCTGATCCGCTTGATCGGAAACCGTTTTTACTATTACTTCTCCCTGATTTTGAACATTTTCGGACTGATTCTTGGCTTTTTGATGTTTTTCAGCCCGATGCTGTCCTTCGTGACGATCCGCGTGATCAGCTACATGATCGCAGGCTATCTGATCCTCTTCGGGATCGAGAGCATCATCGCGGCATTTGCGCGAAAGAACACCGAATGGTAGCTTCAAAAGCAGGACAGACTGAAGGCAGGAGGCGAGCTTATGTGTACAGCTGCGACTTATCAGACACGTGATTTTTATTTTGGACGGAATCTGGACTACGAATGCTCTTATGGAGAGCAGGTGGTCGTTATTCCACGGAAGTTCCCCTTTGCCCTGCGGCACGGCGGCGAATTGACGCAGCATTATGCCATGATCGGCATGGCACACGTCGCGGACGGCTATCCGCTGTTCTACGACGCAGTGAATGAAAAGGGACTGTGCATTGCAGGATTGAATTTTGTCGGCAATGCCGTCTATGGAAAACCGCGGGAGGGCTGTGAGAATATTGCGGCCTTTGAGCTGATTCCGTGGCTGCTGGGGCGCTGCGCGAATATTGCACAGGCGCGGGCGGCACTGGCTTCTCTGAATGTGACGGATACGCCCTTTTCCCCACAGTTTCCGGCGTCCCAGCTACACTGGCTGGTGGCTGCGCGCGACGGCTGCCTGACCATGGAGGCCACGGCAGACGGCCTGCACATTTATGAAAACCCGACCGGAGTGCTGACGAACAATCCGCCCTTCCCCATGCAGCTTTTTGCGCTGAACAATTATATGCAGCTCACGCCGCTGCCGCCGGAAAACCGCTTCGGCCTGCCGCTCATGCAGTACAGCCGCGGCATGGGCGCAATGGGGCTGCCGGGGGATTTGTCCTCGCAGTCACGCTTTGTGCGCGCGGCGTTTACGCGGCGCCACTCCCGTTCCGGCGAGGGCGAAGAGGAAAGCGTAAGTCAGTTTTTCCACATTCTCGGCGCGGTCGAGCAGCAGAACGGCTGCTGCGTACTGGAGAACGGCGCCTGTGAGCGGACGATCTACACAAGCTGCTGCAACGCTGACCGCGGAATCTATTACTACACGACCTATGACAACCGCCGCATCACCGCAGTGCGGCTGCATGGCGAGGATCTTGACGGCAGCAGCCTGAAAGCCTATCCGCTGCGCCTGACACAGAGCATTTTCTGCGAAAACGAATAAAAAAATCGCCGGTTGCGATTTCACAACCGGCGATTTTGTGTGCCCGGAGCCATGCGGCATCCGCTTTTTGTGGCTTTGCTTTTGGAAGAAGGAGCGCCGCAGGCTTTCCAATCACAGATTTTATAAGTAAATTACTCTTTTTCTGTAAGATTATCCCTCCGATCCATAGTTCATAAGCGAAGGGAGGCGATGCCTTGCTGGAGGATAGCAAAATCATTGAGCTGTTCTTTACACGCGCAGAACAGGCGATCGCTCAGCTATCGGCCAAATACGGAACCGTTTGCAGCCGGATCGCAAGAAACATTCTGAAGAATGACCTTGACGCGGAAGAGTGCGTGAATGATGCCTACCTTGCGGCATGGAACACCATACCGCCGCAAAGGCCGGATCCGCTGCGGGCATACATTTTCCGTATTGTCCGAAATATTTCGATTGCCAGATACCACACAAACACGTCCGAAAAACGCAACAGCTATTATGATGCCGCATTGGAGGAACTGGAAAACTGCCTTGCCGCCTCCTCCGTAGTAGAACAGGACATTGCCGCGAGCGAATTGACCCGGCAAATCGACCGTTTTCTTGCCGGACTGGACGAGGAAAGTCAAATGCTGTTTGTGCGGCGCTACTGGTATGCAGACGGTATTTCCGACCTTGCGGAGAGGTTTCACACCAGCGGCAACAATGTATCCGTCCGCCTTTGCCGCATACGGCAGAAACTGAAAATCTATTTACAGAAAGAGGGCTATGAACTATGACAGGAAAAACAATTTCTGATGCGATCACTGATATCAATCCGGAATACATCGAAAAGGCTGCGGACTACACCGCTGCAAAAAAAGCGCGCAGGCCCGCTTGGGTAAAGCGGGCGGCTATGGCTGCCTGCCTGTGTCTGGTTTTGGCTGCGGCAGCGGTGATTCCGCACTTGCGGCAGGAGCAGGGCACGCAGAGTCTGGCGCCGACGGTGCTGCTCGGCGAGGAAAACTATATCGTCTGCGGAGCGGGCGAGGCGTCCATTCTGGAAGCCTGCGGCCTGCCTGCCGAGCTGACCTCCGAGCTTACCGGGAAATTTGTTGCCTATCTGGAGTATGACGGCAGGTATTGTTATACGGTCACGGAACACGAAACGGAGACCGAACTGTTTGAATATGCACCGGAACCGAACGCGAATGTCTATATTGTGCAGATCGGCGGAAACTATTATGCTGCCATCCTGCGGAATGAGGATGGGTATCACGGAATCGAGAGCGGCAATTCACTGCCTCAATAGACAGTTTCCGGGACCCTGATTTCTGGCGCACCACAGGACGGCGATCCTTTCGTTAAGAAAAAGCAAAGGCCCTTCAGGACGTCGGCAGCGCCGGCTGTGAGTTCACAGCCGGCGCTTGTCCGCCTGCAAGACAAAGCCCGTGCTGTTCAGTGAAAGTGGGTGTTCTTTGACAGACAAGCTCCCGGTTCTTAAAAGAACGGGAGCTTGTTTTTGGGATTTTCCGGGAGGCTGCCGATTTATTCAGAGGCTCCCTAAATAAAGAAGAATGGGTTTGCCACGGCTTCGCCCCAGAGGGATGCGGCTGTGCGCCACATGGCGCGGGCGTGGATGCGGTCATGCCACAAAAAGCGGCGCAGCAGCTTGCGAAGCGTCCAGCGCTCGCCATCCGGCGCGATATGGACCGGGCAGTCGAGAAAGTCCTCCGGCTGCTCAACTTCAGAGAGAATCTGCATCCGGTTCGCGTAGAGATCGGGCAGGTTTTCCAGCTCAATGCCCATAGCGGCGGCGTAGTAGGAGGTGGTTTGGTTGACGTGTTCGTACATCTGCTGGGGTGTGCGCGGAACCGGGCCATAAAAGGTGCGGCGCGGCGGGCGGCCGGAGATGTAGGGATTCGGAATGCTGCGGTAGAGCGCGTCAAAATCTCTGGCGGATTTCAGCACCAGCAGCTTCTGCGCTTCATATTCCGCCTGTGTCATCGGGCGGCATTCCTGGTCGAACAGCACGTCGCTGTCGGCATCGCAGATCTGAAGCTCGGACAGCTTGCGCTGGACGAGCTCTACCTCCGGCGCGGCGAAGCCGGGTACAGGCTCGCCGCACCAGCGCAGATAGCTGCGTATTTCGCTGGGGAATTTTGCCAGGGCTTCGTTTTCCGTGGTGCCGCGCACAAAGGCGCCGGGATAATTCGCGGCAAAGATCAGATAGCCAAGCTCATTATATTCACAAACCGCCTCGATTTTCATAAAAACCCTCCTAAACCGGGCTGTGCAGCACAGCATCTACCAGAATATCATGTGGTTGGGTCGGAAGCTGGGGAAAAAGCTGAAAATCATAACAAAGTGCAATGGTCGGGTGGGGCTCTGCGGCGAGGAAGCGGTCGTAAAAGCCACCGCCGTAGCCGAGACGCTGCCCGGTCGGAGTGAAGGCGAGGCCGGGCATCAGCACCAGCGCCGTAGGGTCGTCCGCGACGGGCTCGGTGCCTGAGGGCTCCGGGATGCCGCAGTAGCCTGCGGAAATGCGGCGCAGGTCATCCAGCCACAGAAAACGCATATTGTCGCCAAAGACCTTCGGTACCGCGACACGCTTGCCGTCGTGCTGTGCCCGGCGGAGAATGGGCAGTGTCAGCACCTCCTGATTGTAGCTCAGGTAGCCGTAAACGGAGCGCGCGGCAAGGTAGAGCGGGTGAGAACAGAACTGCTCTGCCAGCGCGGCGGAGGCCTGCTCGATCTGCGCAGGGGTCAGACGGCGCTTTTCCTCGCGGATCTGTCTGCGAAGTTCACTTTTTTCCAAACGCATCACCTGTCAGTAGGAACGCAGCGCGTCGGACACGATTTGCAAAAAGCGGGGACGGTCGATATCCAGCACGACAAAGGCGTTCTTGGTTTCAAATTGATGGTCACTGTAGAGATCGGTCACGGTCTTGCCGCGGGTCAGCTCGCTTTGGGTTTCCACATAGACCCCTGCCTCTTCGCCGCGGAACAGCTCCGGGTCGGACAGATAGAGAAGGGGGCACACGTCGTGAAGGCACAGGCCGGCGTTGCCGTCGCGCAGGTTGAGCTGCGCTGCCTGCGCGGTGGCCGTTCGGAAGAAACGCGTTGCGGGGGTGGAGACGCGAGAGATCTCCTCAATTTCCTCCGGTGTGACATAGGCCTTCTGGGTCACATCCAGCCCGCACATGACGACAGGAACGCCGGAACGGAACACGGCCTGTGCCGCGTCCGGGTCGGCATAAATGTTGTATTCCGCACAGGGTGTGCGGTTGCCGCCGACGGCAGCGCCGCCCATGATGACGATGCGCGAAAGAAGTTCCTTCAGCCGGGGGTATTTGGCAAGCGCGGTTGCGGCGTTGGTCATCGGGCCGGTGACGACCAGAACCAAGCGGCCCTCATATTGGTCGGCGGCGCGGAAGATGGCGTCCCACGCGGCCTCCTGCTCAGCATTGCGCGAAGGTTCCGGCAGCTCTGCACCGCCCAGACCGTCCGCACCGTGGAAGGCCGCGGCATCGGCATAGGGACGGATCCACGGCTGCGCCGCACCGGGGAAGACGGGGTAGTCTGCGCCCATCAGATCGCAGAGCTTCAGGGTATTGCGTGTGGTTTTTTCCAGGGGGACGTTTCCGGCGACTGTGCTGATGCCAACGATCTTCAGGGCTTGACGGCGATGCGCGACGAGAAGCGCGACAGCGTCATCCACGCCGGTGTCACAGTCGATCCAGACGGGAATTGTGTTCATTGTGTAACCTCCTTGCCATAGGCGCCGACGGCCTGCACCAGAAGGTCGGCAAAGCCACGGCGGTCGATGCCGGTCAGAACGCGGGCGTTGGGCGCATGGCCAAGCTGCCCACGCGCGTCGCCAAGGGTCATGCCGCGGCAGTATTCACCCTGCGTTTCGATCTGTACGTACATTTCCTGCGAATCCATAAGGTCGGGACGCAGCAGCGCGGCGACGGCGACGGCGTCATGCACAGGTGCGCCGGCATAACCGAGCCTGCGGTGGAAGCCATAGAAGAACTCCAGCCAGTCGGCGACGACGCGGGCGACCGGATTGCCCACGGCGCGCACGCGCTCGAAGTCCTCCGGGAAGATCAGCGCTTTTTCCGTCACGTCCAGCCCCGCCATGGTGACGGGAATGCCGGAGCGGAACACGATATCCGCCGCCTCCGGATCGACCAGAATGTTAAACTCGGCGGCGCAGGTCCAGTTGCCGTAGGCGATGCCGCCGCCCATCAGACTGATGCGCGCGATCTTTGGCTTTAATTCGGGATGCGCCAGCAGGAGCGCGGCGACATTGGTCTGCGGCCCTGTGGCGACGATGGTCACGGGCACTTCACTCTCGCGCAGCACGCGGGCCATCAGCTCCACGGAGGAAAGACCGCTGAGCTGCATGGCAGGCTCCGGCAGCACCGGGCCGTCCAGACCGGTTTCACCGTGGACGGATGGGGCGTTCATGGGCGGCGCGAGCAGGGGCGCGGGGCGGCCCATTCCGACGGGGCAGGTCAGGCCGAGCAGCGTGCAGACGCGCAGGGCATTGTAGGTGGTTTTTTCAATGGTCTGGTTGCCGCAGACGGAGGTCACGGCGCGGATGTCCAGCATCGGGTTCGATGCGGCCAGCATCCACGCGATGGCGTCGTCGTGGCCGGGGTCGCCGTCCAGCAGGACGGGAATTCTGTCGTACATAGGAAGTTCCTTTCAGAGGGTTCTGGTATGGTTCCATTATAACTTGCGACGAGTTTCTTGTCAATCGTGTGCTTGTATTTGTGGAAAACACCGAAAGGCCCGCCGCTGGGCGGCGAGCCTTTCCTTCAGAGAAACACGGATTTTTCAGATGCGCCATTGCTTCCATCAGAAGCGCCTTCGGCAGTACAAGATTCACGAGGATGCTGTCCGGAAAAGATGGTAAAATCGAACCTCATGGACTCGCTTCCTGTTACAGCAGACCGAAACCTGCGACTTCACTGGTGGGCAGGGAAAAGACGATCGTTCCGGCCTCGGTGTTCGGGCCGGCCTTTTCCAGGATCGTCCGCATGATGGCGGCTTTCTGCTCTGCCTTTGCGACGATCAGAATGACCTCCTTCTCCTGGGCAATGGAAACGGAATAGAATTTCTCCGCCCTGGCAGAGCCGGTGCCCTTGCCGTGCAGGACGGTGCCGCCGGCCGCACCGGCGCTTCGAGCGGCATTCATCACCATATCGGTGCGTCCCTCGTTGGCGATGGCCACAATCAGTTCATAGGAATAATTCAGCTCCGGCGTATACTTTACGCTCTGCGGGTTATCACCTAAAAATGCCACGGTCTTTCCTCCTCCGATGCTTTTGATGGGGACGGACACGACGATTCCGTGTCCCGGCACGCCGATAAACAGGCGGCGCTTCTGCTCATCGATCAGCCGGCGCGTTTTTTCCTGGGTTGCGACGGTCAGAACGACACGTTTTTCATTGCTCTCTATGCCCAGTATGTCCAGCATACTGCGCACGGCGGTGCCGTGGGCATGTACCACCACGCTGAGCGGCAGCTCCAGCTCTGCGCACAGATCTGTCAGGGTGTCCAGCGCGCGGGGATCACAGATGGAAATTACATAATTCATGCGGCATCCACCTCCCAGAGTTCCACAATGTCGAAATCGCCGTATTCCGCGGCAGCAGGGGCGGCCTTTTCGGCCTTGCGCTTGTAGAAGAAACCGACGAGCTGAATGGAGATCAGGGGCATCATCGCGACCATGGCGACAATGCCGAAGGCATCTTTCAGAGGATTGCCGCCGAGCGCGGTGCTCGCGCCGATCATGAATTGCAGCATGAAGGTTGCCGTCATGGGGCCGGAGGCCACGCCGCCGGAGTCGAAGGCGATGGCGGTAAAGATGTCCGGAACAAAGAAGGACAGTACCAGTGCCAGCGCATAGCCGGGCGCAAGGAAGTACAGAAGGGGCAGCCCCGTCAGCACGCGCAGCATGGACAGTGCCATGGCCGCGGCGATGGCAACGGAAAGACTGCGCTTGATGATCTTGCCCGGGATGGCGCCCGCGCTGACCTCCTCAATCTGCTTTTCCAGAACCGCAACGGCAGGTTCGGCCGAGATGATGAACCAGCCCAGCAGTGCACAGAGCGGGATCATCAGCCATTTTGTCCAGCCGACGGCCAGCGACTGACCCAGCACTGCGCCCAGCGCGGAAAAGCCGACATTCACGCCGGTGAGGAAGAGAACAAGACCGAGATAGGTGTAGACGATGCCGGTCAGAATTTTTGCAAGGCTGCGCTTTGACAGGCGCAGGCGGATAATCTGAAACAGCAGGAAAATACCCACGATGGGCGCGAGCGCAAAGGCCATCTCACCCAGATAGACGGGAATCCCGTGCAGATATGCCCGGCCGATATCGGCGGTCGAGGCATAGGAAACGCTGTCCAGCGCCGGGGAGGCATCGTTTCCGGCATAGAAGAAGCCGAGCAACAGGACGGCGAGAATGGGGCCGATGGAGCTCAGCGCGACCAGGCCGAAGCTGTCGGATTCCGCCTGATCGTCGCTTCGGGCGTTGGAAACGCCAAGACCCAGCGCGAGGATGAAGGGGACAGTCATGGGCCCGGTGGTCACGCCGCCGGAGTCAAAGGCGATGCTCAGAAAATCTGCGTCGGTGAAGGCGGCCAGCGCAAAGACGATGCCGTAAAAAGCCAGCAGCAGCCAGCGCAGCCGGAAGCCCGTCAGGATGCGCAGCATACACACCGACAGAAAGAAGCCTACGCCCGCGCCGACGGCGAGCAGCAGAACGGTCGTGTCAATGTGCGGAACAGTGCTGGCCAGCACCTGCAGGTCCGGTTCCGCGACGGTCACGGCAAAGCCGAGCAGAAAGCTCACGCCGAGAATGAGCGGAAGATTCCGCGTGCGGGTGAGGGAGGTGCCAATCTTATTGCCGATGGGCGTCATGGAGATCTCTGCACCCAGGGAGAACAGGCCCATGCCTACGATGATCAGCACACTGCCGATCAGAAAGCTCAAAAGCAGATCCGGCTGCAAGGGTGCAATCGTCAGGCACAGCACGGCGACAATGAGAATAATCGGCAGGGTCGATTGCAGGGACTCCTGCATTTTTTCGACGATGGCGGTTTTATTTCTTCCGAAGAGCATTTTGTTCAACGATTAATTCCACCTTTCTGCGCAGGGCGCGTTTGGATTGTCCGGCGGGGGAAAGTGTAAATTTTTCCTCTATTTTAACAGAAAAACCGAATGGAAGCAAGAAACAAAGTGTAAACAAAAGCGATTCCTGCTTTTGCAGGAATCGCAAAATCTTATTCTTTTTCGATCAGCAGCTCCGCGATCTGCACGGCGTTGGTCGCCGCACCCTTGCGAACCTGATCGCCGCAGCACCAGAGCGTCAGACCGTTGTCATCCGTGAGGTCGGGACGGATGCGCCCGACAAAGACAAGATCCTGATCGGAGGTATCCAGCGGCATGGGATAGAGATTGTGCTTCAGGTCGTCTACCAGACGGCAGCCGGGAGCGCTTGCGATGGCGCGGCGCGCCTCCTTGACGGAAACGGGACGGTCGAAGTGCAGCGTGATGGAGATGGAGTGGCTGCGCACCACGGGGACGCGCACGCAGGTGCAGGTGACGCGCAGATCGGGCAGGTGCATGATCTTGCGCCCCTCATTCTGCATTTTCATCTCCTCGCTGGTGTAGCCCTCAAACTGCTCACCGCCGATCTGCGGGATGAGGTTGTAGGCGATCTGGTAGGAGAACACCTTCGGCTCGAAGGAAGCGCCGCTGCGCAGCGCGTCGATCTCCTGCGCCAGCTCCAGCGGGCCGCCTGCACCCGCGCCGGACACCGCCTGATAGGTCGAGGCGACCATGGTGCGGATGGGGCTGAGGGCATTGAGCGCGTTGACTGCGGTGACCGCGATGATCGTCGAGCAGTTGGGGTTGGAGATGATGCCATGGTGATTTTTCACGTCCTCGGGGTTGATCTCCGGGACGATGAGCGGTACGTTCTCGTCCAGACGGAAGGCAGAGGAGTTATCCACAAAGACGGCGCCTGCCTTGACGATGGCGGGAGCAAACTGCTTTGCGATGTCGTTTTCCGCGGCGCCGAGCACGATGTCAATGCCCTGGAATGCTTCGTCGCAGGCTTCCTCGATCATGACAGGCTTGCCCTCCCACTCCACGACCTTGCCGGCGCTGCGCTTGCTCGCCAGCAGATGCAGCTCCGAGATGGGGAAGTGGCGCTCTGCGAGAATTTTCATCATTTCGCGGCCAACGGCGCCGGTGGCGCCGAGAATGGCGACCTTATACTGTTTCATAGGAACCTCCTATTTTACAAACGCATTATACAATACGCGGATGGTGTCGGCGTAGTCCTTGTTGTCCACGCCGATGATGATGGTCAGCTCCTCCGGACCCTGGGAGATCATGCGGATGTTGATGCCGCGCTGACCGAGGGCGGCGAAGATCTTGCCGGAGGTACCGGCACGGAAAGCCATCTTCCGGCCGACAATGGCGACGACCGCGATGTTGTCCGTGACCTTGATGCTGTCGGGCTTGATCTCGGAGCGAATCTCGTCTATGATGGTGTAAAGATGCGAGGAGAGCTTTTCCGTCGGCATGGCCAGAGAGATGCAGTCAATGCCGGAGGGGGTATAGCTGATGGCTACGCCGTTTTTCTCCATGATGCCGAGGATCGTCCGCAGGGTGCCCGTGGAGCCGGACAGCCCCTTCTTTGAAACGGTGATGATGGAATAGTCCCGCTTGCCCGCGATGCCGGTGATGAAGCGCTGGGTGTTGGGCGGCTCGATGAAATCGTCGGAGATCAGCGTGCCGGGATGATTGGGCTCGTTGGTGTTGCGGATGTTCAGCGGAATGTTCTTCTCCCGGACGGGGAAAACAGTCATTTCGTGCAGCACCTGCGCGCCGGAATAGGAGAGCTGGCGCAGCTCGGAATAGGTGGCGCGGTCGATGGTCTTGGGATTGTCAACGATGTTGGGATCGGCCATCAGAACGCCGGAAACGTCCGTCCAGTTCTCATAGACGCTTGCATCCAGCGCGGCGGCCGCCAGTGCGCCCGTGATGTCCGAGCCGCCGCGGGTCAGTGTGCGGACTTTGCCGTCGGGCATCAGGCCGTAAAAGCCGGGAATGACGACCTTCTTGCCCTTGGCCAGCGTGCGCAGGGTGGCGTAGGACTTGCCTTGGTCGATGGTGCCGTCATAATGGAAGTAGAGCCAGCGCGAGGCGTCGATAAATTCAAAGCCCAGATATTCCGCCATCAGGACGGCGGAGAAGTATTCGCCGCGGGAGACCAGCTCATCCTGCGGCATACCTTTGCTCATGCGCTCGCGCAGTTCGGTAAACTCCGTTTCCAGATCGGTCTTGAGGCCCAGCTCGTCGCGGATGGCACAGTAGCGGCTGACGATCATCTGATAGATATCATCGCAGGAAACACCGTATTGCAGATGCGCATAGCACAGGTAGAGAAGATCGGTGATCTTCGTATCGTCACTGTAGCGCTTGCCGGCGGCGGAAACGACAACGACACGGCGCTCCGGGTCAGACTCCACGATCCGGCGAACCTGCCGGTAGTGTGCGGCATCTGCCATAGAGGAGCCGCCGAATTTCAAAACTTTTAACATATAATAGATTCCTCATCAGCGGAGGGAGGCAAAAAAGCACTCCGTACCCGACTGCTTTCTTTCTTGCGCCCATTGGTGTATTTCCGTTACAGTCACAGGCTCTGTTATTATACCGCAGTCAAGAATTTTGTCAATACGCGACTGAAGCCATTTGTCGATGCCTTGCGTCCGAACATAATACCGGCGCGCAATGCTGCGGTTGTCCACATGGGCCGGCCGCAGCGCCGAGGTATAGAAATGGTGCAGGCCGTTGCGAACGTCCACACAGTCCTGCAATACATTATATGCGGTGGGGTACCGGCCGGCGCCCTGCCCGTAGAAGCTCTGCTTGCCGATGTGCAGACCGGTCAGGGAGATGAGATTGAAGTTCTCCGGCACGGCTGCCTCGTGCGCGGCAGGGAGGAAGAGCGCGGGCTCGATGTAGGCCGCGACGCAGTCCGGCAGCTTTCTTGCGCTGGCGACCAGCTTGCACACACGTCCCATGCGCCGGAAGGAAGCAATGTCGGAGGCTCGCAGAGCCTCGATGCCCATTACGGCGATCTCGCACTCATCGAGCACACAGCCGAAGGCAATGTTTGCCGAGATGACGAGCTTGCGGCGAATGTCGCCGCCGTTTAAGTCCTGCGTGGGGTCGGCCTCGGCGTAGCCGAGCGCCTGTGCCTGCGCAAGCGCCGCGGAGAAGCTGCCGCCTCCCGTGTGCATCCGGTCGAGAATGTAATTCGTTGTGCCGTTCATGATGCCGCTGATGCGCACGACCGGCTCCTGCTCCAGCGTTTTTTCCAGATTGGAAAGCCAGGGGATCCCGCCGCCCACAGCGGCCGAGCAGCGAAGCGCGACGCCGTTTTCCTGCGCGAGCGTGACCAGCTCCCGGTAGTGCGCGGCGATCAGCAGCTTGTTGGCAGTGATGACGTGCTTGCCCGCGCGCAGCGCCGCAGTGACGTATTCATAAGCCGGGTGCATCCCGCCGATGGCCTCAATGATCACATCTACCGCCGGGTCGGAAACAATCTCCGAAAAATCGGCTGTCACGGCGCAGGAAAGCTCCGGCCGCGGCCGGCGGCTGAGCACAAACCTGATTTCCATATCGCTTCGGCTCTGCACGAACTCGTACACGCCGCCGCCGACGGTTCCAAAGCCCAAAAGTCCGATCTGCATCGGTTTTCCCCTGTCGTTCATCACTTTTTCTCCATTTTTCACGGGCAAGTGTTTCTGCCACAAAAACACTTGCATTTTTCTGGAAAACAGTATATCATAATATCAGAAAAATTGCAAGAAAAAAGACGGGTGGTTTCATGAATTATCAGAGCACGAGAAGCGACGGCCTGAGCGCGACTTCCACGCAGGCGGTTTTGCAGGGAATGGCGCCGGACGGCGGCCTGTATATCCGCAGGGAGCTGGACGGCTTCGATTGGCGCGGCGTTCTGGCGCTGGACACGCTGGGCATGGCCGAGCGCATTTTGGCCTTCCTGCTGCCGGACTTTGAGCATATGGGAGAGCTGGTGCGCCGCGCCTATGCGGGGAAATTTGAAACGGAGGATCTGACGCCGCTGGTGCCTGTCGGCGGGCGCTATGTGCTCGAGCTCTTCCGCGGGCCGACCTCGGCCTTCAAGGATGTGGCGCTTTCCATGCTGCCGCAGCTCATCACTGCCGCGCGGCGTCAGGAGGGCGTGCGCGAGCAGATCGTCATTCTGACGGCGACCTCCGGCGATACCGGCAAGGCCGCGCTGGAGGGCTTTCGCGACGTGGACGGGACGCGCATTGTGGTGTTTTATCCGGACGAGGGCGTTTCTCAGGTGCAGAAGGCCCAGATGGTCACGCAGGAGGGAGGCAACGTCTGCGTCTGCGCGGTGCGCGGCAACTTCGACGATGCGCAGACCGGTGTGAAAAACATCTTTGCTGCCGGGGTGCCGCAGGGTGCGCACGTCCGGCTGTCCTCCGCCAATTCCATCAACATCGGCCGCCTTGCGCCGCAGGTGGTATACTATTTTAAAGCTTATGCCGATCTGGTGCGCGGCGGGCGCATTTCGGCGGGAGAAACTGCGGACTTCGTTGTGCCGACCGGAAATTTCGGAGATATTCTGGCGGGGTATTTTGCCAAGAAAATGGGCTTGCCCGTCGGACGGCTCGTCTGCGCGTCCAATCGCAACGATGTGCTGACGCAGTTTTTGCGCACAGGCGTCTATGACCGCCGCCGGCCGTTTTATAAGACGCTTTCTCCCTCCATGGATATTCTGGTGTCGAGCAATCTGGAGCGGCTTCTGTTCCTGCTGTCGCAGGGCGACGCGGCGCAGGTGGCGGAGTATATGCGCCGCCTGCGGGAGGAGGGCGTCTACCGTGTGGACGATGCGCTGCTGGCGCGCTTGCAGGGGGAATTCTCCTGCGGCTGCTGCGGTGACGAACAGACGGAGGAAACGATCGGCCGCGTCTGGCGCGATTACGGGTATCTGATGGACACGCACACGGCCGTCGCGTGGCACGTGGCAGACGGCTATGCGCGCGAAAGCGGCTCGGAAGCGCCGCTTGTGGTGCTTTCCACGGCCTCGCCCTATAAATTTCCGGCGGCGGTGCTGCGGGCGATCGGCGGGGATGCCGCCGGTGACGAATTTGCCCTGATGCAGCGGCTGCATGAGGCGACCGGTGTGCCGGTGCCGCGTGCGCTGGCACAGCTTGCGAACAAGCCGGTGCTGCATCGCGACTGCGTCGATTGCGACCGGATGCAGGCCTATGTTGACAGGAAGGTGGCAGAATGGAACGTATAACGCTTCGCGTCCCCGCGACGACGGCGAATCTGGGGCCGGGCTTCGACTCCTTCGGCTGCGCGCTGACGCTGTATAATATATATACCTTTGAGCGCTGTGAAAGCGGGCTGGAGATTACGGGCTGCCCGGAGGAGTTCCGCAGCCGGGAAAACCTCTCCGTCCGCGCCTATGACCGCGTGATGCAGGCGCTCGGCCTCCCGGCGGACGGCCTGCGGGTGCATATCCGCGCGGAGATCCCGGTCTGCCGCGGCCTCGGCTCATCATCGGCCATGCTTGCAGCGGGCGCACTGGCGGCCAATGCCCTGCATGGAAGCCCGCTTTCCAGGATGGAGCTGCTGACGCTTTGCACGGAACTGGAGGGGCATCCGGACAATCTTGCGCCTACCCTTCTCGGCGGCCTGACCGCCAGCCTGATGGACGGGAAAACGCCGGTCACGGCGTGCTTTCCCCTGTCGGAGAAGCTGCATTTTGCCGCACTGGTGCCGGATTTCCCGCTCAGCACCCGGCTTGCCCGCTCGGTGCTGCCGGAAACCGTACCCTTTGCGGATGCGGTATTCAATGTTTCACACGCGGCACTGCTGCTGCGTGCGCTGGAAACGGCGGATATGCCCCTGCTGCGGCTGGCGCTGGACGACCGGCTGCATCAGTCCTACCGCAGAAGATTGATCCCCGGCTGCGATGTCGTGCAGGAGCTGGCGGCGCACTTCGGTGCGTTCTGTATTTCCGGTGCGGGGCCGACCTGCCTGTGCATCACGGACAGTGCAGAGGCCGCAGAGCGGCTTGCCGCGCGTCTGCCGGAGGCCTGCCCCGGCTGGCAGGCGCTCTGTCTGCGGGCGGACGCGGAGGGTGCGAAGCAAATTCAGGAGGGAAACACATGAAATTTACCAAAATGTGCGGTGCCGGCAACGATTTTATCGTGATCGAGAATTTTGACGGTGCGCTTTCCCGCGAGGAAATTCCCACGCTTGCGCAGAAGCTGTGCCGCAGACATTTTTCCGTCGGTGCGGACGGGTTGATGGTGCTGGAGCCTCCGCAGAACGGCGGCGATTGCAGGATGCTCTTTTACAACAATGACGGCACGACTGCCGAAATGTGCGGCAACGGCGCGCGCTGCCTGTGCCGCTACTGCGTTGACCACGGCCTGTCCGGAGAGCGGCCGCGCATTGAAACGCCTGCGGGCCTTGTGACGGGGGAACGTCTCGCGCCGGATTGCTACCGCATCCGCCTCAATTCGCCCCGCAATCTGCGCCAGAACGTAAAGCCCGGCTGTGACTACCTGGAGCTGGGCGAACCGGGAATTCCGCACGCGGTTTTCTGCGCCGACTTCTCACGAAGCCGGGACGAGCTGCGCGAGCAGGCGCGTGCGCTGCGCCATGATCCGGCCTTTCCGCGCGGCGCAAATGTCAATCTTTACCAGTTGACAGGCGAAAACGAGCTGCGCCTTTTGACCTTTGAACGGGGCGTGGAGGACTTTACACTGGCCTGCGGAACCGGAAATGGCGCGACGGTTGCGGCGCTGACCCTTCGAGGATTGGTTTCCGGACGGCAGACGCGCGTACAGAACGACGGCGGCATTCTGACGGTGGATTATGACCCGGCGGAAAATGCCCTCCTTCTGACCGGCGGTGCGGACGCCGTCTTTGAGGGAACAACAATATCAATAATATAAACAGAAGCGCTCTCCGGCTATGCCGGAGAGCGCTTTTCGTTTATGCCGCTTTCTGCTGCTCCTGCGCCGCTTCAAGCATATTTTCGATGA
>CABSBF010000016.1 GCA_902475855.1 uncultured Eubacteriales bacterium | reverse complement strand
ACCATTAAATAGGTGAACTGATTTTGACGGTTTCGGACTTTTTTGACAGTCTGAAGCGGAGGCGTTTTGCTTGAAAACGCCTCCGCTGCTGTATTTTATGCTTCGTAGCAGTCCGTAAATTTCCAGGTGTTGCTCAGCACGTTCGCAACCAGGGAGCCGCAGTACGGGCAGTTGGTCTGCGTGGTGCTGGTAAAGGGCGCGCCGCAGTGCGGGCAGCTTCCCGCGGCAGTCGTACCGGCCTTCTCCGGCAGGAGATAGGCATAGTGCAGGCAGTAGCGCTTCTGCCTCACATGGCCATCCTCTTTATATTGCAGTGCGGACTGAAAGAGGATGGTTTTTTCATTCGCGGCACGCTGATAGTCATGCAGGATGATTTTGTGAATCTTCAGCTCCGGTTTCCCGGAGAGCTTCCCGGTCAACTCCGCACGGGCGAGGCTCTTGGCGCGCTCCAGATTGAAATCCGGGAAATCCCGCAGGATACGCGGCATGAAAATGCTGTCGCCGCCGGAGAGGGACTTCGGCCCATCAAGGCTCTCGTCCTGTGCTGCATCCTGCGCGGCACGCATCAGATAGGAGAGGTCGGAAGTTCCGAAGTTCTGCCTCGCAAATCGCTTGACCTTGCGCCGGACTGCAAGATACGCGATGCCGCCGATCATCAGCACCCCGGCGGTCACACCGAGAAAAATGTAAAGACCTGTCATACTTCCCACCTCCCTGAGATGCTCTCAGTATAGCATAAGGCGGCGGAAAAATCCAGTCTGTCTTTCAGCTCCGCAGAACGCGCTGCAAGCGGCTGCCGAGCAGGCAGGACAGCGCGATTTTCATCGCGTCAAAGGGCAGGAAGATCGCGCAGCCGGACACCAGCGTTTTCTTGATCGACCACGCACCGTTCAGCGCAACATACATATAGGGCAGGCCGATGGCGTAGAGCACAACCAGTCCGATCACGCAGGCCAGCACCATGCGCCAGAAGCCGCATTTTTCGCGGCGGGTGAGCAGGCCGATGACCAGTGCCATGGGGATCAGCCCCAGCAGGAAGCCAAAGCTGGGCTTGGCCACGTACATCAGGCCGCCGCCCTCGGTGAAGATCGGCACGCCGATCAGCCCCAGCAGGACGTACACGGCCTGCGACGCCGCGCCGTACCACGGCCCGAGCAGCAGGCCGGCGGTGCAGGTGAAGAACACCTGCATGGTGAATGAGATCGGACCGACAGGGACACGCAGGAAGGCGCCGACGGCCGTCAGCGCGGCAAAAAGCGCGGTCAGCAGCAGCGACCGCGTCCGAAGAGCGGATTTGGACATGGGATGGTTCCTCCTTGGTTTACAATTAGTTTTTGCGGTTTACAATTCACGCAAAAAAAGTTTCCGGAAAACGGTTTACATTTTCGGAAAAACAGTTTACAATTACTATAGTACATTTTGGCGAAAAATGCAAGAGAAATCCGGTGTTTTTTATGGGAAGAAAAGAAGTGCTGGCGCTGCTGCGGCAGGACGAGTACATTTCCGGCGAGGAGATCAGCAAAACGCTGGGCGTTTCCCGCGCCGCCGTGTGGAAATCCGTGCAGGCACTGCGCGCCGAGGGCTGCCGGATCGACTCCGTGCCGAACCGGGGCTACTGTCTGCGTCCCTCCGCACGGCTGAATGCGGCGCTGTTGCAGGCGCCGCCTTGGACGGTCATTGTTCCGGAGGAGGTCGATTCGACCAATAACATTGCAAAACAGCTTGGCGCGCAGGGTGCGCCGCATGGCACGGTGGTTGTCACGGAACATCAGACCGGCGGCCGCGGCCGCCTGGGCAGGAGCTTTGTCTCTCCGCCGGGTGGCGTCTATCTGTCGGTGCTGCTGCGTCCGTCGGCGGCGCTGGGGCATCTGATGCACCTGACGGCGCTTGCGGCGGTGGCCACGCGCCGCGCAATCGCCGACTGCTGCGGCGTCAAGGCGGACATCAAGTGGACGAACGATCTGCAATGGCACGGCAGAAAGCTCTGCGGCATTCTGACGGAGCTTTCCTGCGAGGCCGAGAGCGGACGGCTGGAATACGCCGTTGTGGGCATCGGCATCAACTGCAACACGGAGACGGACAAGCTGCCGCCGGAGGTGCGCGGGATCGCCGTCTCCCTCGCCGAGATCACGGGGCAGGAGCTCGACCCGAACCGGCTGGCGCTGGCGCTTATCCGGCGCTTGCAGGAGCTGTCGGAGGTGCTCGAGGGCGACCGCCGCCCGTGGATGCAGGAATATCGCCGCGCCTGTGTGACGCTTGGCAGGCAGGTACTGCTGCTGCGTGGCGGAGAGCAGACACCGGCTGTTGCGCTGGATGTAGACGAGGACGGCGGATTGGTGGTTCGTTATGAGGACGGGCGCGTCGGAACGGTCAATTCCGGCGAGGTTTCCGTCCGCGGAGTATAAATAAGGAGGGAACACAATGAACGAAGTTATTCAGTGTCTGGTAGAGCGCAGAAGCTGCAAGAAGTATCTGCCGAAGCAGGTGGATGAGGCCGCGCTGGAGGAGATCCTGCGGGCCGGGACCTATGCTCCCAGCGGCATGAACCGGCAGGCGGCGAAGATCGTCGTTTTGCAGAAACCGGAGGACATTGCCGCGCTGGAGCGCATGAACGCGGCGGTGCTGGGCAATCCCAATGCAAAGCCGTTTTACGGCGCACCAACCGTGCTGGTGGTGCTGACGGATCCGGAGGTGCACACCTGCGTCGAGGACGGCTCTCTCGTTCTGGGCAACCTGATGAACGCCGCGCACAGCCTGGGCGTCGGCTCCTGCTGGGTGCATCGCGCGAGGGAGGAGTTCGACAGCGCGGAGGGAAAGGCGCTGCTGCGTGCGTGGGGCGTGGACGAGCGCTGCATCGGCGTGGGGCACTGCCTGCTCGGCTACGCAGACGGGCCGGAGAAGCCCGCCTCCCCCAGAAAATCGGATTATATCGTCCGTGTGTAAAAAAATTCACAAAATAACTCTTGCGAAATTCAGAAAAAGCGGTATACTATAAGCACAAAGAAAACAATTAAGGAGGTCTGTCCAATGAAGAATAATAGCACCCTGAAGCTGGTTCTTGCCATTGTTGGCGGCGTTGTCGTAGCGGCTGCTGCGGTGGTTGCCGTGCTCCATTTCTGGGATGATCTGAAGAAGTACCTGCCGTGCTGCAAGGCAAAGCAGGAGCAGGAAGACTTCGCGGACATCGAGGCCTGAGGCCCACACCGAGCCATACAAGAAAGTAAGGCGGCATTTCGCGGCGCGAAGTGCCGCCTTTTTTCCAATACAGAGCGCCGAATATCCTGAAAGAGAAAGAGGGAGATCACCCCATGAAAAGTCCCAAACAGTCCCACATCTGGCTGCTTCCGTTTTTCTACCTGAGCCTCTGCGCAAATGAGATCCTCCTGCGTGCCGCCACCGCACGCAGCTTCTGGCAGAGCGGACTGGCCATCGCCTGCCTGTTTGCGCTGGTTCCGGCGCTCTGCCTGTATTTCCTGTGCCGCGTGTTTTCGCCGAAGATCAACCGTGCGCTGGAGCTGATCGTGAGCTGGTTTTTCTTTCTTTTTTATGCCTCCCAGCTCGTTTATTTCAAGATTTTCGGCTGCTTTTATTCGGCCTATTCCATGGGGAACGGCGGGCAGGTGCTGGAATTCTGGAAAGTTACATTGCGTGCTATGGGCGAAAACTGGCTGCCGCTGCTGCTGTTGCTGCTGCCGCCGCTGTGCCTGACCGTGTTCGGCCGGCTTTTCAGCACCCGGCGCCCCAAGCGCTGGTATCTGCTGTTCATCACGCTCGCGCTCGCCGCCGCGCTGCACTTCGGCACGGTGCTGCTGCTGCCGGCCTTCGGGCAGGAGCCGCTGTCGGCCTATGATCTGTACCATAACACCAATGATCTGTCCTCCGCGGTGCCCCGCATGGGTCTGCTGCCGGCCTTCCGGCTGGATGTCCATCGCCTGATCTTCGGCTTCCGCGGCGGCGCGCTTGTGCCGGAGCTGCCGACGGAGCCCTCCGCTGCGCCCTCCACAGAGCCGTTCCTGGAAACCGAGGTCGTCACCGAGCCGACCGAGCCGCCCATCGACACCAGCCCCAACGTGCTGGACATCGACTTTGCGGGCTTGATGGAGAACGAAACCGACCCCACCATCCGCCAGCTCCACGACTATTTCTCCGTCCAGACGCCCACGGCGAAGAACGAAAAAACCGGGATGTTCAAGGGCTGCAACCTCATTCTCATCACGGCGGAGGGCTTTTCCCATCTGGCAGTCGATCCGGAGCTGACGCCGACGCTCTACAAGCTGACGACGCAGGGCTTCCGCTTTACGAATTTCTATACGCCAATCTGGGGCGTGTCCACCTCGGATGGCGAATATGTTGCCATGACGGGCACGATCCCGAAAAACGGCGTGTGGAGCTTCAGCCGCACCTCCAACAAGGCGATGCCGCTGACGATGGTGCAGCAGCTCAAGAAGTTGGGCTACTCTGCCTACGCCTACCACGACCACACCTACACCTTCTACGACCGCGACGAATCTCACCCGAACCTCGGCTACATCTACAAGGGTCTGGGCAACGGCCTCGACGTCAAGCCGACGTGGCCGGAGTCGGACGTCGAGATGATCGACCTGTCCACGGCGGATTATGTGGGGAAAGAGCCCTTCCACGCGTATTACATGACCGTTTCCGGCCATCTGGAGTACAATTTCTTCGGAAATATGATGGCTGCAAAGAACCGCGAATTGGTCGAGGATCTGCCCTACAGCAACGCGGCGAAGGCCTATCTTGCCTGCAACATCGAGCTGGACCGCGCGCTGGCGCTGCTGCTGGAGCGGCTGGAGGAGGCCGGCGTGGCGGAGAACACCGTCATTGCGCTCACCGCTGACCACTACCCCTACGGCCTGACCGTGAGCGAGCAGAGCGAGCTTGCCGGCCACGAGATCGACGAGCGCTTCGAGATGTATCGCAACGCCTGCATCATCTACAAAAAAGGCATGGAGCCGGAGACGGTCGAGCGCCCCTGCTCCTCGCTTGACCTGCTGCCCACGCTGTCGAATCTCTTCGGGCTGAACTTTGATTCCCGGCTTTACATGGGGCAGGACGTGTTCTCCGACGCCGACCCGCTCATCATTTTCAGCGACCATAGCTGGCTGACCGACCGCGGCAGCTACTATATGCCCACCGGGGAGTACACCTCTTTCGACGGTACGGAGCCGGCCGAGGAGGAGATTACCCGCATCAACAGCGTGGTGAGCAATAAATTCACAGCCTCGGCCTGGGTGCTGGAATCCGACTACTGGCGCACGCTCTTTGGAGATAATCTCCCGCCGGATGCCCCCGAGAGCTGAAAGTGCAGACCCGGCAAACAAAGGCTGAGGGCTTGCATTTTCCGACATAACGTGTTATAATCAACCTCTATGCGATGGAAAGAGGTGATTTTTCGACGTGAAAAAAGTGAAAAAGATGGTCGATCGCACGCTGTTTCTGTATCTGCTCATCGGATTTCTGAATTTTGTCCTCTGCACGGGCATCATGTTTCTGCTTTATAATCTTGCCGGATTCAGCAAGCACACCGCGCCCATTGTCAACTACGGGCTGGGCAGCCTGATCTGGTATCTTGCCTGCCGGTTTATCCTGTTCCGCGGCAGCAAGACCACGCCGCGGCAGCTCCTGCGCTTTTTGGTCGATATTGTGGTGTGTTATCTGGTGTCGTATTACTTTTTTTCGCCCACGCTCAGCAAGCTGCTGCTGAAATCCCGGACGATGGTTCGCCTGTTTTCTTTCGGCGGTGCGGAGAATATCCGCGGCAACTGCGAAATGACCATCGGTGCGATTGCCTATTCGCTGCTGAACTACTTCGGCCAGCGCTATTATGTCTTTTCCAACCGTTTGGAGCATCATACCAGACATCATGCCAAAACGAAGAACCACTGAGAATTCTCAGTGGTTCTTCGTTTATCTGTCAGTGCTTTACCCAGGTGGACGGACGGAGCAGCACAAGCATGGGGAAGAGCTCCAGGCGTCCGCAGAGCATATTGAAGATCAGCAGCAGCTTCCCGAAGGGGGAGAATGCGCCGTAGGTTCCGCTGGGGCCGATCAGGACGCTCAGGCCGGGGCCGATGTTGTTCAGCGTGGCCAGGGTGGCGGAAAGTCCGGTTTCAATGCCGTTTTCCTCCAGAGAAAGCAGAAGCGTCGAGAAAACCACGAGCAGCACATATACGATCAGATAGCCCTGCGTGCCGCGCACGACCTCGTTGCTGACACGCTTTCCGTCCATGCGGACGACCTCCACCGCGTGCGGATGCAGCAGAAGGCGGAGCTCTCTTCTCGCGCTTTTGCAGAGAAGAAGCAGACGGCTGACCTTAATGCCGCCGCCCGTCGAGCCGGCGCAGGCGCCGACGATCATCAGCATACCGAGGATGACCCGCGAGAATTCCGGCCATGTGGCGAAATCCTCCGTGCCGAAGCCCGTGGTCGTGATGACGGAGCTGACCGAGAAGGCCACATGGTGCACGGCGTCACGGATGGTCCGGAAGTAGCCGCCGGTGTAGATCAGGTTGCCGGTGATCAGCGCGATTGCCAGCAGGATGATGATAAAGTACCAGCGCACCTCGGAATTATTCCATGCCAGCTTGAATTTCCGGCACAGCAGGAAGAAATAGACGGAAAAATTTACGCCGAAGAGCGTCATGAAAATCGTTGTGACGGTCTGAATATAGGGCGAATAGCTTGCACAGCCGTCGTTCAGGACGGCGAAGCCGCCCGTACCGGCGCTGCCGAAGGTGATGCAGAAAGTATCCAGCCACGGCATCTCGCCCCAGCCGCACAGCACACCCAGCCGGAAGAGAAGAATTTGCAGGACGGTCATGCCGAAATAGATGGCATAGAGGATGAGCGAGGACGTGCGCATCTTCGGCACCATCTTGCTCACCGAGGGACCGGGAGATTCGGCGCGCAGCAGGTAGATGCTCTCGCCGGACATGGGGACGATGGCCAGCATGAACACCAGTACGCCCATACCGCCCAGCCAGTGGGTGAAGCTGCGCCAGAAGAGAAGACAGCCGGAGAGATCCTCGACCATGTGGCCGGGCGCGCCGAGAATGCTGGAGCCGGTCGTGGTGAAGCCGGAGACCGCCTCAAACACCGCGTCCAGATAGGACGGGATTTCACCGCTCAGGAAGAAGGGCAGCGCGCCCACAAGGGAGATGACGATCCACGCCAGCGCGACCATGACAAAGCCGTCCTTGGCGTGCAGCGTGCGGTCGGTTTTCGGCCGGAGCAGGTGCATGGGAAAACCCAGCGCGATGCAGATGCCGATGGTATACACGATGGAAAGCACGGCGCGCTCGCGGCGCACCAGTCCGACGATCAGCGGAAGCAGCAGTGCGCCGCCGATGATGAGCAGAATATCGCCCAGCAGGGACACAATCATCCGGCGGTTCATGCTTTCACGCTCCGCTTGTCCAGAATGTCGTCCAGATCGTCCAGACCCGCTGCGGTCGTGACGACGATCACGGTGTCGCCCGGCTCTATGGTGTCGCGGCCGCCGGGAGTGAGGATCCTGCCGCCGCGGTTGATCGCGCCGATCAGGAGGTCGGGCAGGGTGGACAGCTCCATCAGCGGCACGCCGCAGACTGCGGATTTCTCCGTGGCGCGGAACTCCAGCGCCTCAGCCTTGTTGCCGACAATCTTATAGAGTGTCTCGACGTTGGAGCCGAGAGAATTCTGCATGGCGCGGACGTAGCGCACGATGTGATCGGCCGCGATATAGCGCGGATGGAAGACGCTTCCCAGATCCATGGACTTGACGATGTGGGAGAAGGTCGGACGGTTGATCTTGGTGACGATCTTCGCCTTTGATACGCTGCGGGCGTAGAGGCTCATCAGCACGTTTTCCTCGTCGATGCCGGTCAGCGTGGCGATGGCGTCCATTTTGGCGATGCCCTCCTCGCGCAGGAGCTGCTCATTGGTGCCGTCGCCGTAGATGATGGTGGCCTCCGGCAGGCGGTCGGCCAGCTCGTCGCAGATGGAGCGCTTGGACTCGATGATCTTGACGCTCGCGCCGAGATCGAGCATCTGCTTTGCAAGATAATAGGTGATCCTGCCGCCGCCGATCAGCAGCACGCGCTTGACCGGGTCGGAGGGGATGCCGATTTTGTGGAAGAATTTTGCAGCCATCTTCGGCTTGGCGATGAAGCTGATGCGGTCGCCCGCCTGCAAAACGAAGCTGCCGTCGGGGATATGTACCTCGTGTGCGCCGCGCTCGACCACGCAGATCAGAACGCCTGCGTACACGCGGCCGAGGTCTGCCAGCCGCAGGCCGTCAAGCGGGGAGGACGGGGGAATGTCCACCTTGTACAGCTCCACGCGGCCGCCGGAGAAGGTGTCGATCTTGATGGCCGAGGGCGTGCGCAGGATGCGCGCAATTTCCGATGCGCTGGCAAGCTCCGGATTGAGCGCCATGCTCAGGCCGAGATCCTCCTTGACCAACTGGAGCGCGGAGGTATATTCCGGATTGCGCACGCGTGCGATGGTGTTGCCGACGCCGAGTTTTTTGGCGATCAGACAGGAAAGAAGATTCTGCTCGTCCGTGGACATGACGGCGATGAGCAGATCGGCCTGCGGGACGCCGGCCTCGGTCTGTGTTTCGATGCTGATGCCGTTGCCCTCGACGGTCATGATGTCCAGACGGTTGCCGAGGTCGGTCAGTGCCTCCGGGCGGCTGTCGATCACGGTGATGTCGTGCCCCTCGCGGGCAAGCTGCTCCGTCAGCGTAGCACCGATCTTTCCGGCGCCGATGATGACGATTTGCATAGGCCAAATTCCTCCGATGATATACTGAATCCATCATAGCACTTCGCGGGAAATAATGCAACCGCAAACGCGAAAAACGCCCCGCTCGGAGCATTCCGGGCGGGGCGCGAGACTGCCGGAAAAACCGGAAGGTTTTTCCGGAGAAAGACTTGCAGTCTGCTGCGCGCATAATTTGTCCGTCTGCGACGGACAAATTCCACACTGGCAGCCTGAGCGGTATTTTCTCTCACGCGCAGGTCGCGAGAGAAAATGATTTCATTTTTTTGCCGCCTGCGGGCGGCAAACTCTGCGAGGCTTTTTGACAAACTGACGCCCCGCTCGGAGCATTCCGGGCGGGGCGCGAGACAAATCAGGTCAGTTTTTCAGGAAGGAAACAGCCTCGGCATTGCCCACGGCGCAGAAGCGGCCATCGGCAAGGTAGGCTCTGAGCAGACCGGACAGCGCTTGCAGATCCTCTGCGGTGCAGTGCAGGATCTCGCGGCGAATCTGCGCGATCGCTTCGGCCGAGGTGCCCTTGAGATAGCGCAGGCACATCAGATCGCAGACGCCGGACGGGTCGAGCAGCGGGTCGGTGGTGTTCACCGTGCCGATGATGATGTCGTCCAGCGGCATTCCCTGCGCGAGGAAGCCGTCCAGGAACTCTGCCATGCCGCCGTAGGCGGCCTGCGTGTTTTTCAGGTTCGGGTCGCGGTAGGAATAGCAGAAAATGTCGCCGTTTGTGCGGACGTTCATCCCCGTGCCGTAGGCGCCGCCCTGCACGCGGATCATGTTCCACAGGTAACCGAAGGTCATCAGGGACGACAGCACCGCGCAGGCGCCGGAGAATTCTCCGCCAAGCGCGTAGAGATTGTGGCACAGTGCCGAATAGCCCACGTCGCCGGGGATGGTGATAAAGGACTCGGCATCTCCGGCAGGCGGCAGCGGGGCCGGTGCGCCGGGAGCGCCCGCCGGAAGCGACTCGATCAGCGCTTCCAGTGCGGCCGGATCCGGGTTACCGCCAAAGCCGGCAAACAGCCGGCCGCGGACAAAGACAGTCTCTGCCAGAGTCTGCAGGCGCTCGCCGTAAGCAGCGGCGTTTTTCTCAAAATCCGCGGCAAGGCCGCTGAACCAGCGCACGAAGCGCTCGCCGCCCAGAAGCTCCTTATATGCGCCCTCAGCCGAGAAGGACGACAGCGCCTTGGTAACGGCATAAATATGGCCGTTTCCGATGATGGACTGCTTCTGCACATAGTCGTTTTGCTGGATGGTTTCGTAGATACGGTCGGTTTCGTCGTAGCGCCCGTTTGTGAGCAGCTCCTGCAGCAGCACCGCCGCTGCGGGGACGTTTTCCTCCAGCATCCCGGCCGAGACTGCCAGATAGGGCTTGCAGTGCTTCAGATCGCCGCGGGGAGAGATCAGCTCCAGCCGCAGGCCGAACGAACCGATGGCAGCTTTGAGCTTGGTTTGCAGCACGTCGGCGGGATAATGCTCCGTGCGCAGCTCGCCAAGGCAGGCGGAAAGGACGCTCAGAAGCTGTAAATCCTCACAGGCAAGATCGGAGACGTCGAAATACAGGTTCAGATAGACGATGCCGTTGGTGTTTGCGCCGATTTTCAGCACCTGCGTCCCGGCAAGGCTGCACAGCTCGCTTTCCGGCGGGCAGATTTCCTCCGGCACGTCCTTCAGGTCGAGATGCGGCAGGGAGGCGAGTGCCTCCTCGGTGTCCTGGCTCTGCTGCCACTGCTGCATTTTCTCAAAGCCTGCATAGACGCGGCTGCGCTCGGCATCGCTCCAGCCGGCGGTGGCGGCGGCCAGACGGGCGGCCTCCCGCGCGGCGTCGTCCTGACCCTTTGTCAGAGAGGGCAGTACATAGAGGCAGCACTTATCGGCGGGGTCGGCAAAGAGCTCGGCAAGCAGATCGGCAAAATACGCCGTGTCTGCCTTGGCGCGCAGCGCGTCAAAGACGCTGCCGTTGTCGATGTGTGTCAGGGGCTCGTCGCCGTAGAGCCAGCTTTCCAGCACGTTCAGCGCCAGCTCCACGCCGTAGGGCTCATGGATCTCCCGGCAGGAGAAAGCAAAGCGCTCCAGACTGGCCAGCAGCGCCTCGCGGTTCAGCCCTTCGGAGAGGATAGTGCGCACCGCCTCCGGCAGGAAGGCCCGAATTTCGCCGAACTGCTCTTTTGAAGTATTGCGCGCGAGGAAGGCGACCGTCGGCTGGAAAATGCCGTCATTCACCTCGACCGACACGTCCTGCGCAAGTCCCCGCTCCAGGAATGCGCGCTTCAGGGGCGCCTCGTTGGAGCCGGTCAGATAGTCTGCCAGGATCTTGGCGGCGTAGAGCTTTTCCACGTCGTCGTGCGTGCAGAGGATCTTCGAGATGGCCATGTGCGCCAGTTCCTCCTCGCCCGGCTGCGCCTCATAGCAGACGGTGCGCTCGGCGGTTTTCGGAATCTGGGGTACAAAGTCGAAGTCCGGCGCGCGGTAGTCGTATTTCGACAGGTACTCGCCGTCTATGTAAGCCAGCACGGCGTCGATATCCATGCGGCCGTCCAGCACGAATTTTGCGTTGGACGGGTGATAGAAGCGGCGGTGTGTCTCCACGAAGTTCTCGTAGGTCAGCTCGGGAATGTGGTCGGGGTGGCCGCCGCTGGAATAGCCGTAGGAGGTGTCCGGGAAGAGCAGACGGTCGGTTTCATCCGCAATGATGCGGTCGACGTCGGCATAGGCGCCCTTCATCTCGCTGTAGACGACGCCGTTATAGTAGGGCTGCGCGTCCGGGCCGTCAAATTCGTAGTGCCAGCCCTCCTGCAAAAAGATCTCCGGCCGCTCGTAGATCAGCGGGCAGAACACCGCGTCCAGATAGACCTTCATCAGGTTGAACAGATCCTGCTCGTTGCGGCTGGAGACGGGATAGACCGTCTTGTCACTGAAAGTCATGGCATTCAGGAAGGTCTGCATGGAGCTTTGCAGCAGGGAAACGAAGGGCTCCTTGACGGGGAACTTGCGCGAGCCGTTCAGAACGCTGTGCTCCAGAATGTGGAACACGCCAGTGTCGTCCTGCGGCAGGGTCTTGAAGCTGACGGCGAAGGTGCGGTTTTCATCCGCACGGTCGAAGTAGAGAAGCTCCGCGCCGGTTTTCTGATGGCGCAGGGTATAGAGCGTCGCGCCGTTGGCATCGACGTGCTCTTTTTTGACCAGCAGGAAGCCCGCGCAGACCTCACCGGGCTGCGCTGCTTCCAACTTGAGCAGTTGTTTCGGCATATGGTTTCCTCTTTCTTACAGTGTTTTGCTGAACATCCGGTAGTATTCGTTGGTTTTCTGCAATTCCTCCGGTGTACCGGCGGCCTCCACGGTACCGTCCTTCATCACGATGATGTAGTCGGCATGGCGCGTGGCGGCAAAATTGTGGGCGATCATAACGGTGGTTCTGCCCTGCGTCAGATGCTCCAGCGCCTCCGTGACCAGGGCCTCGCTCGTAACGTCCAGATTGCTGGTGGCCTCGTCCAGAAGCAGATAGTCCGCGCTGCGCAGCATCGCTCTGGCGATGGAGATGCACTGCGCCTGTCCGCCGGAGAAGTTTGAACCGCCCAGGCCGACGTCTTCATCAAAGCCGCCCGGCTTTGCCATGATGCAGTCATAGCAGTTGGCGCTCTTCGCAGCGGCGATCAGCTCGTCCTCACCGACCTCACGGTCGAGGCCGTAGGTGATGTTCTCGCGCACCGTTCCGCCGATGAGGGGATCCTTCTGGAACACATAGGCAAAGCGGTCGCGCCAGCCGTTCAGATCATAGCCCGCAATGCACTCGCTGCCGAAGCGGATCTCGCCCGAATTCGGCTCATACAGCCGTGTGAGCAGCTTGAACAGCGTCGATTTGCCAGCGCCGTTGCCGCCGATGACGGCCGTGACCTTGCCCATGGGGATGCGCAGGGAAACCTCGTGCAGCACGTCCCGCTCCGGCGTGTAGGAGAAGCTCACTTGGTCGAACACGATGTCCGAGCAGACGGCGGGAACGGCCTGTCCCTCGGCGCGCTCCGGCGTGGTCTCCGAGATCTCCGCGATTTTCTTCATGTTGCCGAAAACGCTCGAAACGCTGCCGACGTTCATGAACAGCTGCATGAGCTGCAGGGACACGATACCGGTGATCATGTAGAAGCCCGTCAGGACGCCGATGGTCACCTCGCCGGTGTGCAGGAACTGTCCGCCGATCACAAAGACGATGACGATGAACAGAATGGAAAACATACCGGAGGCAAGCTGGTAGCCTGCGATCATCAGCCAGTTCAGGAAATCGGCCTTGTACATTTTGCGGAAGGTCGTGCCGCCCTTTTTGGCTTCCAGCTTCTCGGCCAGCGCGCTTTTGATCAGGCGGAAATTGCGCACGCGCTCGGCAAGGTAGCCAAGGCTTCCCGCGACGGTCGAGGTCGTATAGACGCCCAGGCGGAACATCATCTTGCCGTAGAACACGCTGATGATCAGCGTCAGCGGAATGATGAGAAGGGAGTAGGTTGCAAGCAGGGTGTTGTAGCTGAAGAGCTGCACAAAGCCCTGCACGGCCGTGACGACGCAGACCGTGCAGCCTACGGCCATGGAAAACAGGCTGGCGGGCGCGGAGGCGTCGGAGGTGACACGGCTGACCAGCTCGTTTCCGTTGTCCTCGTCATAGTAGCGCGTAGGCAGGCGCATGATCTTTCGCCAGAGCTTGCAGCGCACGCGCAGGGTAATGACTTCCTCCATCCTGCGGGTGAAATAGTTGGCGCAGATGGAGAGCGTTGCCGAGATCGCGACGAGTGCGATATAGTTGACCAGCTCTTTGGCGTTGATGGCCTGCTGGCTTGCGTCGATGATGCCGGCCGTCAGCGTTGCCACGCCCAGCTCGACTTTCATGGCGGCGGCGGAGAAGGCCAGACTGCACAGAATCAGCACCCAGGGCAGCCGCACGCCCCGCAGAATGTGGAAGTAGCGGGTCGGATTTTTTTTGAGATTCTTTTTCATGCCGTCGCCGCCTCCCCTGCATTTTCGTTCATTTTCCGGTAGGCCTCGCAGGTTTCCAGCAGCGCCTCGTGCGTGCCGTCGCCTGCCAGACGGCCATGCTCCATGACAAGGATCCGGTCGTATTTTCTGGCAAGATCAAGATCGTGCGTGATGAGAATGCGGGTTTTTTCCGCAAAGAGCGAATTCATGGTGTCCTGAATTTTCGCCGATACCCGCACGTCCAGCGCACTGGTCGGCTCGTCCATGAGGATGATCTCACCGCCGCGCAGCACCTCGCGCGTCAGCACCAGGCGCTGGCTCTGGCCGCCGGACATGGAGGCGGCGCCTGGCGCGACTTCGGTGTCCAGCCCGTCCCTGCACAGGTGCAGATATTCGCAGAAGCCCGTCCGCTCCGCTGCCGCAAGGATTTCTTCGTCGGTGACGCTGCGGTCGATGCCGTAGGTCAGCGCCTCGCGCAGCGTGCCGCTGACGACCGCCGCGCCCTGCTGCACATAGGCGAGGTTCCGGCGGAAGCCGGACAGGGAGATGTCCCGGATGTCCGTATTGCCGATGAAAATATGTCCCTCATCCGGCGTGTAAAAGCGCTCAAGCAGGCTGACGGAGGTCGTCTTGCCGCTGCCGCACAGGCCGACGATGGCGACGGCCGAACCGCGGGGAACGGTGAAGGAGACGTCCCTGAGCGCGGGCGCGTCGGTTTCGGGGTAGGTAAAGGTGACGTGCTCAAAGCGGATGTCGCCCTCGGCTGGGAAACTGCCGGCCGCGCCGGATTCCTCGTCCTGCCCATCCATGATTTCCGAAATCCGCGCAAAGCTGCCGTGCATACACTTGATGCGCACCCACATATCGAAGATCTCGTCCATGGAGGGGAAGAGATTCTGCGCGAAGAGGAAGAAGGCCAGCCACATGGTGATGTCGAGTTTGCCGCGCTGCATCAGAACGACCGCGACGACGATCACGATGAATTTCTGCAAAATATCGAGGACGGCGGAGGCTCCCGTGGAGATGTTATCCAGACGGACGAGCTTCATGTTTGCGTCCAGCAGCTTTTTCGCTGCGTCCTTGCCCCGCTCGCCTTCCTCTTCCTCATTGGTGTAGGTTTTGATCAGGGGCAGGTGGGCAATGCGGTCGGCAAGAAAGCTGGTGAGCTGGCCGATCTTGCCGTACAGCCGCGCGGTGTGCACCTGAAACTGCTTGCCCATGAACAGCGAATAGAGATATTTCAGCGGGAGCAGGGCAAAGCAGGAGACGGCGAGGATCCAGTGGTATTCGTTGATGCGCCGCAGCGCCATGATTACATAGTAGATATCCGGGATCAGATGAATGAGAACGTTGATAAAGTTCCGCACGGCGTTGTCGGCGTCGGTGGTGATGGCGCTCATCAGATCAGAGGGGTCGTTGCGGTCGAAGTATTCCATGCGCATTCCCAGCATCTTCTGCCAGACCGACTGCCGTGCCCGGCGGATGCCGTAGGCCTGCGCCTGCGCCTGCCCTGCGACCATGATAAACGACAGCACACCGAAGCTGACATAGAACAAAATCGCCTTGGTCATCGCGGCGCCGGTGAGTGTTCCGCTCATGAGCTCTGCCGTGGTGTTCGGCAGATCAAGCAGCAGACTGTTCAGAATCAGGTTCAGCCCCAGCGCGACGGCGATCCAGACCCACGGAAGCTTCAGCTTGCCGATGGCGTGAAAGAGCGACCGCCAGCTTCCGCGCGTTTCGTTTTTTTGTGTATCCATTGCTGCACTCCTATCCATAAAAAACGGATGCCATACGCGACCTGCTGTGGGCGTATGGCATCCGTCAGGCATGTTTTAATTGCAAATGACGGAGTAGTAGGTTTCCTCGATCATTCTGATGTATTCCTTTACCGAGGCGTCCTTCAGGACGTTATAGCCCATGTAGACAGAGAGCATATCCTGTAGCTCCTGGCCGGTGTAGGAGAACTGAAGAACGGTGTCGGAAATGCGGGAAGCTTCCGTGAAATAGGTTGCCAGATCGTCGGCGGCCTCCTTGGAGGGGCACTCAAAATAGGTGTAGTGTGCGACCATGTCGCCATCCTTGCCGTAGAGGATGTCGGTCATGCAGGTGATGTCCTTGGCGTATTGCTCGTCCACGGCAGCCTCGCCGGAGCCGGTGAGGACGACCTTCTCGTCAAAGTCGATGTCCGTCGGATCGCTGTGACCCTCATAGGGCTTGTAGGGGTTGGAGCCGCTGTCCTCGCGCACGCTGTAGTTCTGCTTGAGAATGGTGGCGTAGGCGGCTGCATCCTTGACCTCCACGGGCGTGCCGTAGCTCTCCCACAGCGTGAACTCCGTGTCGATGAGGTCCTGATCCTGCACAAAGGTCAGCACGGTGTCGCTCTCTTCCTTCAGGATCAGACCGTAGAATTCCTCCATGGCGTCGGCGACCGTCTGCTTCGCGGAGGCGTCGGTGAGGAACAGATACAGGTAGGCGGCCTTGGCGGCGTCCTTGCTGCCGTAGACGACCCAGTACAGGGAAACATCGCCGGGGATGCTGACCATCAGGGAGGGGTCGGGCTTGCCCAAATCGACTTCCTCACCCTTTTCAAAGGCGGTGTAGGAGCCGTCTGCCATGCTGAGCCAGCCGGCGGCAAGGCCGGTTTCCTCGTCGTAGTCATAGAGGCCGATCATGTTGCCTTCCTCGTCGTAGACCATGGTGTCGGGGTAGGCGGCGACATTCAGGTTTTCCTCGAGATAGGAGCCGAAGTCGGTATTTTTGAGGACGATCCTCTGGTCATAGGTCAGATCCTTCGGATCGTTGTGGGTGTAATTCCCCAGCTTGACGGAGGAAGCGCTGCTGAACAGGCCGCAGCCCGCGGCGCTCAGCAGAAGCGCGAGAACCAGAGCGAGAGAGCAGATTTTTTTCATGATGTTTTCTCCTTTTTATTTTTCCTTATAGTAGAGCATGCAGTGACAATAGCCTTCAAAATTCGGATCCTGGATCTGCGCCTTGAACTCCTCACAGATGCACTTGTACTCAGGCTTGCGCTCTGTGCGGCAGGGGCAGTAACCGCCCGTGCGCTTCAGGCCCTCACGGACGCGCGCGACGGTTTCCAGGTCACTGTTGAGCCGGACTTTTCCCATTTCTATGCCTCCTTTTTCTTAATCGTACAGCAGCTTTGCGATATGCTCCAGCAGCTCCTCGCGTTCCATACTGCCGAGACTCCGGTCTACCGGCTCGCCCTTGCGGAAATACAGCAGCGTGGGCATGGCGGTGATGCCGTAGGTATCGGCGATCTCGGGATACTCGGAGATGTTGACGCGGCCGAAGGCGATGCCCGGCAGATCGTCCGCCAGAGCGTCAAAGACGGGTGCGAGGATCACGCACGCGCCGCAGTTGTGGCCGTAGCAGTCAATAACGGCGTAATCCGCCTGAGAAAATGCCTTCCATTCCTGTTCTTTCAGTTCAACGGTTGCCATAGGTGCCTCCCATCCTTTGCGCAATGATATTCGTGACGTAGGTGAGCAGCTCGGTGAGGTATGCGTCCTGACGGGTCATCTCGAGCAGCTCCTCCCGCGCGGGGACTTCCTCGCCCAGCAGGGTCATCATCTCCTGCATCTGATCGGCCTGCTGGGCGATTTCGGCCTCATCGACCGCGATGCCGCGGCTCTTGCAGAAGGCCTCCGCCACACAGCCCTGCTTTGCCTGGTTGACAATGGCCTGACGCAGCTCTTCGGGAGTGAAGTCCATTCCCTCCATATCCTCCTGCGCGGCCAGCTCCTCCTCGGCTTTGCGGATGTGCTGCTCCATCTCCGCCTCGTCGTAGTCGTATTCGCAGGCGGCAAGCAGCTTGTCCATCAGATAGCGGGTGATCTCCTTGCTGCGCTCCATGCGCAGGTCGGCCAGCGTCTTGGCGTGCAGATAGGCGCGGTATTCCTCCACGGTCGTCACGCCCTCGATGCCCATGGAGGCGATCAGTGCGTCATTGACCTCAACCGGCACGCGGCGCAGGACCTTTTCCACGGTCAGCGAAACGGGCGCGCCGCGCAGGGTCGTCTCCAGACGGTCACCGGCAGCCTTGCCGAGCGCGGCCTTCTCCGCATCCTCCGCGCCGGGGAGTGCCATGCCGGGATAGAGCAGGACGATTCTTCCGTCGCCCGTTTCCGCGCGGCAGCATACCAGGTCGCCGTTCTGTGCGGTCTCTGCCGGGCACTGCTTCGCATAGCGCAGGGACAGGCGGTCAACCGCCTGCGCGACCTGCGCCTCGTCCACGCGCACGTCCAGCAGCTCTGCGGGGATGGTGAGGCTGTCGATGTCACACAGTTTTGTCACTAAGATTTTCATAGGGTTCTCCTTCCATTTCTTTCTCCCACGCCGGACAAAGGCGTACAGAGATGACAGGATATACCTCATTCTAACGTATTCGGTGCAGAAATACAATAGGGAGATGCCTAAAAAAGACGCCGTTTCCGGAAGATTCCGGAAACGGCACCTTTTTTCACTTATGTCAGCTCGATCATGTTGGTGTAGAGCTGATAATATCTGCCCTGAAGTTCCAGCAGATCGTCGTGGCTGCCGCGCTCGACGACCCGGCCGTTTTCCAGCACCAGGATCGCGTCGGCATTGCGCACGGTGGAGAGCCGGTGCGCGATGACGAAGACCGTCCGGCCCCGCATCAGCCCGTCGAGGCCTCGCTCGATCAGCTTCTCCGTGCGGGTATCGACCGAGGAGGTCGCCTCGTCGAGGATCAGCACCGGCGCCTCGGAGACTGCGGCGCGGGCAATGGCCAGAAGCTGCCGCTGCCCCTGCGAGAGGTTCGCGCCGTCAGAGTAGAGCATAGTATCGTAGCCCTTGGGCAGATGGGAGATGAAATAGTGTGCGTTGGCGATCTTTGCCGCGCGGATGCACTCCTCGTCCGTCGCCTCCAGGCGGCCGTAGCGGATGTTCTCCATCACCGTACCGGTAAACAGGTGTGTGTCCTGCAAAACCGTGCCGAGGGAGCGGCGCAGGTCGTCCTTGCGGATGTGGCGCACATCGATGCCGTCATAGGTGATCGTACCGCCCTGAATGTCATAAAAGCGGTTGATGAGGTTCGTGATCGTCGTCTTGCCTGCGCCCGTCGAGCCGACGAAGGCGATCTTCTGACCGGGTTTGGCATAAAGCGACAGGTCGCGCAGCACGGGCTTCTCCGGCACATAGGAAAAGTCCACACCGTAGAAGCGCACGTCGCCGCGCAGTGGGACGCGCTCGCCGTCCTCTTTGACCCAGAAATAGTCATGGCCGGAGCGCTCCAGCGTGACCTCGCCATCGTCCGTCTCCGGCGGCATATCCAGCACGTCGAAGATGCGCTCCGCGCCAGCGAGGGCGAGCATGATGGCGTTGAACTGTTCGGAGATCTGGCTCACGCGCTCGGCAAAATTGCGGATGTAGCCAAGGAAGGTGATCAGCACGCCGCCGGCGTTTTCTCCCGTGAGCCACAGAACGCCCACGGCGCAGGTCAGCGCGTAGAAAAAGTGCGAGAGATTATTGAGGATGGGCCCGACGACGGAGGTCACCGTCGTTGCCGCCGTCGAGGAGCGGCAGAACGCCTCATTGATGGGCTCAAAGTCCTGCATGACCTGCTTTTCGTGGGTGAACACCTTGATGTCACGCTGCCCGGCGATCATCTCCTCGACGAAGCCGTTGACCGCTGCGGCATCCTTCTGCTGTGCGCGATAGCTGCGGCTGCTCTTTTTGCTGATGTATCGCACAACGAGAACGACGATCACCGCCAGTACCACCATCAGCGAAAACAGCTTCATCGACAGCACCAGCATCATGCCGATCGTGCCCACAAGCGACAGCACGGAGATCAGCATCTGCGTGATCGAGTGCTGCAAAAGCTCGTTTGTTGCTTCAATGTCGTTTGTGAAATAGCTCATGAGGCTGCCGTTGGTGTTGGCGTCGAAGTAGCGGATGGGGAGCTTCTGCATCTTGGCGAACAGCTCCGTTCGCAGCGCCCGCATGATGACCGTGCTGCATTCAAGCATCAGCCGGTTGAGCAGGTAGTTTGTGACGACGCTCAGAAGATACAGCCCGGCAAGGCCGAGCAGCAGCGCCAGATACTTTGCGTAGACCTCATCCGGCGCAAGGCCGGTCTGCTTCAGGAGATTCACCAGCGGCTTCATGCAGTAGGAGGCCGCAATGGTCGCACAGGCATAGACGAGAATGGAAACGACCGCGCAGATCAGGATCGGGCGGCAGTGCTTAAAATAGCGGAACAGGCGCATCAGGCTGCCGAAGGGCGTGCGCGCCTTGCGGTAATTTTGCAGCTCAACCTTGGCCATCGGCGCTCACCTCCTGCTTCATCTGGCTGTCATAGACGTCGCGATAGATCTGGCTGCGCGCCATCAGCTCCTCGTGCGTGCCGAAGTCGGAGAGCCGGCCTTCGTCGAGGACAAGAATGCGGTCACAGTTCAGGATGGACGCGATGCGCTGGGCAATGATGATCTTTGTCGTGCCGGGCAGAGCAGTCCTCAGCCCGCGGCGGATGTGCTCATCCGTCGCCATATCGACCGCGCTGGTCGAATCGTCCAGAATCAGGATCTTCGGCTGCTTGATGATCGCGCGCGCGATGCGCAGGCGCTGCCGCTGTCCGCCGGAGAGGTTGGCGGCATTCTGCTCCAGCAGAGTTTCGTAGCCGTCGGGGAAGCGGTCGATGTACTCGTCTGCACGGGCGATGGCGCAGGCCGCCTTCATTTCCTCCGGCGTCGCGTCCGGTTTGCCCCAGCGCAGGTTGTCTGCGATCGTGCCGGAAAACAGAGTGCCGTTTTGCAGCACCATGGAAACGCCGCTGCGCAGATTTTCCAGCGTATATTCCCGCACGTCCGCGCCGCCGACGCGGACCGTGCCGCTCATGGCATCGTAAAAGCGCGGAATCAGGCTGACCAGCGTGGACTTGCCCTCACCGGTGCCGCCGATCACGCCTATGGTTTCGCCGCTTTGAATATGGAAGGTGACGTGCCGCAGGTTCAGCTTTTCGGGGTCGCCGGTGTAGCTGAAGCAGACGTCTTCAAAATCAACGCTGCCATTGGCGACTGCCCGCTCCGAGGGGCCGTCGGCAATGTCGGGCTGCTCGTCAAAGACCTCGTTGATGCGGCGCATGGAAGCCTGTGCGCGGGAAAGCGACATGATGAGCCACGAGAGCATCGTCAGAGACGACACTGCCTGCGTCCCGTAGGACACCATGCTCACCAGCTCGCCCGTGAGGAGCCCCGTGGTCTGAAAGATGATCTCGCGTCCGCCGAAGAGCAGCAGCAGAACCGTACAGGTCCACATGATGCCCATCTGGATGGGACCTGTCAGCGTGAACAGCCGCGCGGAGGAGAGCTGCGCCTGCCGCAGATCCTCCGTTGTTTTTTCAAAACGGTCGGACTCGTAGTCGCCGCGCACAAAGGCCTTGACTACACGGCTGCTGATGAGGTTTTCCTGCACGGCGCGGTTCAGCTCGTCCATTTTGACAAGCATTTTGCGGAAACGCGGCTGGCCGACGCGCATCATGACGGCCAGCGTGATCGCCAGCACCGGCAGGGTGCCGACAAAGAACAGCGCCAGCCGCGGCGAGATGGAAAAGGCCATGACCGTCGCCAGCACCAGCATGATGGGCGAGCGCGTCAGGCTGCGGATGATCTGGTGCATGGTCGTGCGCACGGTGTTGACATCCGTCGTGGCGCGGGTGATGAGACTGGGCGTGGAGAAGCGGTCAATGTTGGAAAAGGAAAAGCTCTGGATCTTTCCCAGCAGCATGGTGCGCAGATTCTTTGCAAAGCCCTGACTGGCGATGGCGGAGCAGCGGGCGCTGAGCAGGCCGCAGGCCATGGACAGGCAGGCAATGACCACCATGATGCCGCCGACCGTCAGCACGAAGCGGTCACGCTGCGCAACCAGCGCATCCGGAAACAGCGCGCGCAGCATGAAGTCCTCTTCACGGTAGAGACCGCCGTCAACGATGACGGACATCAGCATGGGAATAAAGACCTCCAGCACGACCTCCAGACCGCCAAACAGGGCTGCCGCCGCCGTCCAGCCGCGGTAGCCGGTCAGACATTGGCGGAGGTGACCGGCCGGCTTTTTCTCTGTGTGCGTTTTGATGAGATTCGCCCCCTCTGAATCGTTTGCATTCCGGCGCCTGCAAAGCACCGGAATGCAAAAATATAAGCTCTGAAAAAATATTCTATCAGAATCGTCCGGCCATTTCAAGCGCAGAACGCGAAAAAAACGCCGGGCATTTGCTGACGCAGTGAGCTGCCCGGAGCACGGCGTCATCGGCAGTTTCAGCCCTTGCGCCGGCCTCCGTCACCGAAGAACTCATGGGCGGCGGCGGCACGGGATGCGTGCAGAGATCCCCGGCGACGGCAGAGATAAAACGGCTCCCCCTGCGGGGCAGCGCGTTTGGTCACTGCCTTCGCGGAGGGAGCGTTTCGCTTTGTGAATTTTTATTTTCCGAACAGCTCGGCTGCCTTTTTCATGCGCTGCATGATGGGAACGCCGAAGGGACACTGCGTTTCGCAGCGGCCGCAGGCGATGCACTCGCCCGCGTGGTGCTCCAGCGCGTCATAATGCCCTTGCAGCGTGGGGGTCACGCCGTCAAGAAGCGCCATGTCGAGGTATTTGCTGAGCTGCGCGATGTTGATGTGCTTCGCGCAGGGCAGGCAGTGGTTGCAGTACATGCACCGCCCCTGCATGGAGAACTTCGGCTCGGCGGCGAAGAGGAAGGAATAGTCCAGCTCCTCCGGCGTCATCGTTTCATAGCGCAGGCAGTCGGCCACCTGTTCCGGCGACTCCATTCCGACCAGCACGCTCGCAACGCCGGGACGCGAGAGCGCGTAATGCATACACTGCTGCACGGTCATAGCCCGCCCGAAGGGGGAGGTTTTGTCCGAAAGCAGTGCGCCCGCGGCCAGAGATTTCATGACCGTGATGCCGACGCCGTGCATTTCGCAGTAGCGGTACAGCTCCTCACGCACCTGATTGATGCCGCCCAGCTCCTGCATGGAGTCGAAAAAGCGGTTGTCGAGCTTGCGCGGGCGCTCTGCATTTTCGTTGAGGACGTCGTAAGCCGGGTTGACGCTGAAGAGCATCATGTCGATCAGCCCGGTCCTGGCTGCACGCAGCGCCTGCACGGGATTGTGACAGCTCACGCCCAGCGCGCGGATGACGCCCTTCTGCTTCAGCTCCAGCGCGTATTCGAGGATGGGACCGTTGAAGATCTCCTCATATTCCTGCGCGTTGTCGATCATGTGGATGAGGCCGAGGTCAATGTAATCCGTCTGCATCCGCCGCAGAAGATCTTCAAAGAACTCCCGCACGACCCGGACGTCCATCGTCCGGCCGTACTGGCCGTTTTTCCAGATGGAGCGGAAATGCCCCTGAATGTACATTCTGTCGCGCTTTCCCTTGAGCGCGGTGCCGAGGTCGGAGCGGATGTCCGGGTTGGACATGAAGCAGTCAAGCAGATTGATGCCTGCGTCCATTGCGGCGTCCACCGTATCGCAGACCTGCTTCAGGGGCTGCCCTTCCAGATACTCGCCGCCGAGGCCGATCTCCGAAACCTGAAAACCGGTTCTTCCGAGCGTGCGGTATTTCATGCCTTTACCTCCCGGCCGGCCGCCCGCAGGATTGCACGGGCCTGCGCCTCGTCGATGGGCTCGGACATCTTGCCATCCCTGCGCAGGGTCGTGCCGATGATGAGAATGTCCGCCATGCGCATCTTTTCGGCAATGTTCTTTTCGTTTACGCCGCTGCCGACGGCGACGGGGATGGAGACGCTCTTTCTGACCTTTTCCAGATCGGACGAGGCCGTTTCCACGCCGGTGGAGCAGCCGGTGACGATCACTGCGTCCGCGCCCTGGTGCTGCGCCCATTTTGCGGAGGTGGCAATATCCACAGTCGGATTGACCATGTAGTAGTGCTTGACCTGCACATCCGCAAGGATCTTCACGTGCTCCGCGCCGATCTCCCGGCGGTAGCGGATGACCTTGCCGCTGCACGGCGTAATGATGCCGTTGTAATTCATGACCGTATCGACGAAGATGGGGCTGCGGATGAAGTCGCCGCCGACCACCTTGGCAATGGAAAGCGCCTCCTCATAGTTCAGCGCGCTGCAGCACAGACCGAGCGGCAGCGTTACCGCGCTGCGGACTGCCTGCGCCACCATGCTGATGGCCGCAAACTGCACCTTGGTCATGTGCGGCTCAAGGCACAGATCCTCATTTTCAACCATAACCGCGTCGAACCCGGCGCGCTGCAATGCTTTGGCGTCGCTGACCGCACGCTCGATGACCTCGCTGATGCTTGCCGTTGCGCCGTAGGTACCGGGCAGCGGCAGGCAGTGGATCATGCCGATGAGCAGCTTGCGCCCATCCGTCAGATTCCAATCCATTTCAATCATCCCTCCTGATGGTTTCGTACCGCGCCAGAAGCTGTGCTTCGGTGGGCAGATTGGTGATGCTTCCTTCTTTTTCCAGTACAAATGAGGATACCGTCGCGCCCAGCAGAGCGCAGATGCGCATCTGGTAACCATGGGTGAGCCCGTAGAGGAAGCCGCAGACATAGCCGTCGCCTGCGCCGACGGTTTCGATCTCATCGCTGTGCGGCCTGACGGCGCAGGCCTGCGTTTCCTCGATGCCGTCTCCGCTCCGGTAGTACACGCGGCTTCCCTCTGCGCCCAGCGTTTCGACCAGGATTTGCAGGCGCCCGCCGCGGAACAGATCGCGGATGTCCGCCAGGCCGAATTCCGTCCGCAAATACTCCGTTTCCGTTTCGTTTGCGAAGATCACCGTGCTCAGCTCCAGAAGCTGCGCGAGCTTTTCGTGCGGCAGGGCGTTGGGATCCTTGCGCATGGACAGCACCAGCGGCGTGCCGCTCGCGCGGATGGCGTCGATCGCGGGCTGCGTGTTCATTGCCATAGGCGCGGTGAGAACGACATAGCGGCTGTCGCGGAAGAACTCCGGCTTCATTTCCTGCACGGCGTAGAAGGTGCTCTCCGGCAGGCGGTGCTCATACTCCGTGATAAGGGTGATGTGGTTTTTCTCGGCGTTCTGGATCATGATGGTTGTGCCGCGCGCCTGTGCGGGAGGATCCTGAATCCCGTCTTCCGGCATCCGGTATTCCTGCGCAAAGCCATGCAGAAAATCGTGCTGCCGGTAGTCCGCGTAGGTCAGCACAGGGTAGACGGACGCGCCCAGCTTTGCAAGGCCGGCGCAGATGTTCAACCCCATGCCGCCGTTGTCGAATTTCTCCGGGCCGCTGCCGAACACAGGCGTGGACTTGCCGCATTCCGGCATCTGCCTGACGCGCAGGATGCTGACCGTCGCGGCCGTTCCGACAACCGTAAAATCATAGCGCTTCATCAGAACTCTCCGTCCTTCAGCCGCCGGCAAACCTCGTCGGAGGAGATCGCCTTGGCAAAATACTTGGTCATTTCCGCCAGATGGAAATCATTGATCTCCTTGGTGTTTGTGCCGAGCATATCGCTGATCATGTAAGTGCGGAAGCGGTAGGCAGAGGCGTCCGTCGCCGTGGCGCGGCAGCAGACGTTGGTCTTGACACCGCACACGAGGACGTTTTCCACGCCGCGTTCGCGCAGAATCCGGGCAAGGTCGGTGCCGAAGAAGGCGCTGGGCACAAACTTGCGGAATTTGATGTCCCGTTCGGGGTCGTAGGGGATGTTTTCGTCCAGCTCCGCGCCCTCCGAGCCTTCGACGAGGGAGGCCTTTTTGCCGTCGCGGAACATCCGCGTCAGCTCGGGGTTGACCTCCTTTTCGTCTGCCGGGTGGGCGGTGTAGACGATGACGATGAGCGCACCGAGGTCGCGCATCCTGTTGATTTTTTCCGGGAAGGTCTTCATCATTTCGCCGGTGGTTTCCGGGTAGTAGAACCTTCCCTCCGGACGCGTGAAGTCCTTCTGCATATCAATGACAAGTACAGCGGTTTTGGGCATAGGATTTTCCTCCCGTCAGGCTTCCTTGAAGAAGCGCAGATGATTCTTGCGGGCGTTGGGCAGCTCGACGATCAGCAGTACGACGATGATCGTGACATAGGGCATGATACCGAGCAGCGACGAGATCGCCGCGGGAACGAAGTTGTTGATGATGGTTTGCAGTGCGCGGACAAAGCCGAAGATCAGCGCGTAGACGCAGGCCTTTTCCGGGTCCTTGCGGCCGCAGTTGATGGCGCTCAGGCAGATGAAGCCGCGGTTTGCCGTCATGTTGATGGTGTACATGCCGAGCTGCTCAACCGAGAGGTTGAGGCCGGCCAGCGCGCAGGTCACGGCGGAGATCATGAGGCAGAGAAATTTGATCCGGTTGGTCTTGATGCCGACGGACTTGGCGGCGTTGACGCTCTCACCGGTCACGCGGACGTAAATGCCGAATTTTGTCTTGTACATCACGATCGTCAGGACGATGACCACGAGGAAGGTCAGGTAGGTGATCGCCGTGTGGTTGTTGAAAATGTCGCTCAGAATGGGGATGCTGCGCAGCACCGGCACATCGAGCATCATCTTTGCGGGGTCAATGATGCTGCTGGCGACCAGATTGCTGCGGGTTCCGTAGAGTGCCTGCAAAAGGCAGGCCGGGATGCAGGCGGCCATGAGGTTTATGCCGCTGCCGACCACGCTGAGGTTGCCCTTGAGCTTGACGGTGAAGAGATAGAACAGGCAGTTGAGCAAAATGGCGATCACAAAGGCGGCGACCACGCCGACCCAGATCTGCCCCGTGACAAAGGCAAAGAGAATGCCCGCGAAGGCGGCAAATTCCGTGCAGCCCTCCATGGAGATGTTGAACACGCCTGCTCTGGCGACAAACACACCGCCGATGGTGATGAGCAGATAGGGCGCCGCGTTTTCCACGGTCATATTCAGCAGGTTCAGAAACAGAGAGAAGTAATTCATGCTCAGTCCTCCTTTTTCGCCGCAGCGCGGTGGAAGACACGGCCGAAGAAGGCGGCAATCGCCTCGCGGTTATTGCCGATCAGCTTGATGGCCATGAACAGAACCAGCGTGCTCTTGATGATGTTGATCAGATCGAGCGGTACGCCCAGTCCGGTCTGCGCCGCCAGCGCGCCGTAGCGCAGAGCGCCGAAGACGATGGAGAACAGCAGAATGCCAACCGGGTTGCTGCCTGCGAGGATGCAGACGAAGAAGCCGTCCCAGCCGATGCCGGGGTTGGCCGAGAAGCTGCTGACGAAGTTGTAGTTGACGCCGAGAATTTCCGTTGCGCCCGCAATGCCTGCCAGCGCGCCGCCGACCACGAAGATGACGACGATCTTGCGGCTGACGTGCATACCGACGGCGTCGGCAAATTCCCACTGCTTTCCGATGCAGTCGATCTCATAGCCGAATTTGGTCTTTTTCAGGATGTAGTACAGAATGAGCCAGATGGCAAGCGCAATGAAGATGGCGGTCGTGCAGCGGTACTTGCTGTTCAGCTTGACCAGACGCGCCGTCTGCTCGATGAACTCCGTGTGGGCATAGGCGTCGCCCGTGCCGAGATAGCTCTGGGTGAGGAAGCCCGTGACCTGCGTTGCGATGCTGTTGAGCATGACGGTCGTGACGACTTCATTGACGCGCAGCTTGGCCTTGAGCAGACCCGGAATCAGCGCGTAGGCAGCGCCGAAGGCCGCGCCGATGGCAAGGCAGATCGTCACATGCAGTACGGTGGGGATTCCCTTGATCATGTAGCCCGCCAGCGCCGCGGTGAAGGCGCCCAGGAAGACCTGACCCTCAATGCCCATGTTGTACATATTGGCGCGGATGGACAGCGCCGTGGCCATGCCCGTGATGATGATCGGCGTGGTGTAGCCCAGCGTATTGAGAACGCCGCCGAGGGAGAAGAAGGCCTTCTTGATGATGTAGCCGTAAAGCGTGAAGGGATTGCAGCCGCAGATCAGGGAGAAAATGCTGCCGACGGCGAAGGCAAACAGCAGAGGCACCAGCACGTCGCCGGCGGCCGTGAGAAGATTCGCGCCCCAGCCGGAGGAGCGTTTTGCGGGGAGTCTTTGTTTCATGTTCGTAAACCTCTCATTCTTCCGAAAGCTCTTCGGCGGTCATGCGCTTCACGCCGGACATATACAGGCCCAGCTCATTGAAGCTCACGTCCTCCGAACGGAAGCTGCCGACGATCTCGCCGTGGTACATCACAAGCACGCGGTCGGAGAGGCCCGTGACCTCGGAAAGCTCCGAGGAGATGATAAACACGGCAGTTCCGGCGTCACGCATCTTGAGAATCTGGTTGTGGATAAATTCAATGGCGCCGATGTCCACGCCGCGTGTCGGCTGGCTGACGAGCAGTACCTTCGGCTTGCGGCTGAATTCGCGGGCGATGATGACCTTCTGCGCGTTGCCGCCGGAAAGAGAGCCGACTGCCGGGTCTTTTGTGCTCAGACGGACGTCGTATTCTCTGACCAGCCGGTCGCGGTTTTCCATCACGGCGCGGCGGTTCATCACACCGTGGCCGCAGTAGGGCTTCAGGCCGTGGTAGCCTGCGATGAGGTTGGCAGAGACTGGGACATTCAGGCACAGGCCCTGCTTATAGCGGTCCTCCGGCACCACGCCGATCTCGTGCCGGCGCAGTTCGTCCGGCCAGAGTCCTGTGATGTCCTCGCCGCCCAGTTCCACGGCGGAGCCGCGGCAGACATCCAGCATACCGGTCAGCGCCAGCATCAGCTCGGTCTGGCCGTTGCCCTCCACGCCTGCAATGCCGACGACCTCGTTTTCGTGGATGCGGAAATTGATGTCGTTGAGGATCTTCTTTCCCTCGGAATTGACGGCGCTGAGGTGCTTGACCTGATAGGCGATCTTTTCACCGGCGGGCTTGCCGCTCTTCTGCACACGCAGGAGCACCGTGCGGCCGACCATCATTTCCGCCAGATCTTCGTCGGTGGTCTTTTCGTCGTTCGGGACGGTGCCGATGACCTTGCCCGCGCGGATGACCGTGATATTATCGGCGCACATTTTCACTTCGTTGAGCTTGTGCGTGATAATGATGATGGTCTTTCCGGCCTTTTTCAGGTCGAGCAGACGCTGGATGAGATCGTCCACCTCCTGCGGGATCAGCACGGCTGTCGGCTCATCGAGGATGAGAAGATCGACGTCGCGATAGAGCATCTTGAGGATCTCCACGCGCTGCTTCGCGCCGACGGAAATATCCGCGACCTTGGCGGTAATATCCAAATTAAAGTTAAACCTGTCCACCAGCGCCTGAATCTCTGCCTTTTCCTTTTTCTCGTCGATCAGGACGCCGCGGAAGGACTTCTTTCCGATTTTGTGAGTGCGCACCGTTTCCGTTCCCAGAACGATGTTTTCGTAAATCGACAGCGAGGGCGACAGCTTGAAATGCTGATGCACCATGCCGATGCCGAGCTCGATGGCATCGCGCGGCGAGGCGATATCGACCTTCTTCCCGCGGAAAAAGATCTCGCCCTCCGTTGGCTGCAAAATGCCGTAGAGCATATTCATGAGCGTGGATTTGCCCGCACCGTTTTCACCGATGATGGCGCGGATTTCTCCCTCCTTCACTGCCAGATCAATGTGATCGTTGGCCGTGAAGGTTCCGAATTTCTTCGTTAAGTTTTTTGTTTCAATAATGGTATCCATATTCGTCACCAAAGCATCCTGTTGATGGGGTATGCCCCGCTGGAGATACCTTCAACGGGGCATACACAGTCGGTTATTACTTGCTCAGTTCTGCGTAGGTCTTGTTGTTGCCGTCGATCTTGAGCCAGTCGTCCAGACGCTGGCCGTCGTTCTCGATGCTCGCCATACGGGCGTCGAAAACGGTGATGGTGCCGTCGGCGATCCACTTGCGGCACTGCTCGATGATGCCCTTGAGCTCCTCAAGCTTGTCCTTATCGGTCACATACTGCGCCAGTACGCTCATGTCGGTGATGTCAACGCCGCCGTTGGAGAGGTTGAAGACATCCGGTTCGGTTTGCGCAAGGTCGCCCTCAAGGTACTTGCCGATGTAGAATTCCATCAGGGAGGTGTTGTCGCGAATTGCGGAGGTCAGGATGTAGCCCGGCTCGACCTCGTCCTGGTTGGAGTCAACGCCGATGCCGAAGGCTTTGTTCAGACGGCAGGCCTCCAGGCCGCCGAGACCGGCGGTGCCGCAGCAGGTCCAGATGACGTCGCAGCCCATGTTGTTGATCATGTTCTGGGCAATGTTCTGTGCATTTGCGGTGTCGGAGAAACCGACGGTGTAGTCGATGTAGATCTTTGCATCGGGATTGTAGAACAATGCGCCCTGACGGAAGCCGTCGCCGTACTGATAGAAGCCGACGGATTCGGCGCCGAACAGGATGCCGATGTTGCAGCCCTCGTGCTGGCCGACGCCGTCAACCAGCGTGTTGCCGTCGGTCGCGGCATAGGCAGCGACGACGCCCGCGAGGAAGGAGTGCTCATTCAGAGTGACATAGGATTCGATAACGTTCTTCGGGGTCTCGGTGAAGCCGTCCACCGCGTTGATGCGGAGCTGACGTCCGACGACGACAAAGTAGATGTCGGGGTAGTCCAGCGAAACGGTGTACATGTTGCCGCTGATGCCGGCTTCAAGGTTGATGATCAGGCCGTAGCCCGCCTCGCACAGCTCGCGGATCAGGGTTTCGCCCTGCGTGGTGTCCGTGCATTCCACGGCGTTGACGTCCAGACCGTACTTGTCCTTGCAGGCCATGAGTCCGGCGTAGGCGGTGTCGTTGAAGCCCTGGTCGCCGAGGCCGCCCTGCTGCATGATCATGGCGATCTTCTTGTTTACGTCGGGGTTTTCGCTTCCGGAGGGGTCGGTTTTATCACTGCTGGGAGTACCGCTGGGGTTCTCGGTGCTGGGGTCCGTGTTGCCGGCACAGGCTGCGAGGGATACGATCATAACCAGTGCGAGCAGAACTGCGAGTAGCTTTTTCATGGATACATCCTCCTCTAAATTTACATCAACCGTTCAGATGTTGTATTGATGTTATAATAACAATATCACCGGTTGATGCGATTTTCAATTAGCAAACTTCCTGAATAAACCGGGGTGATTTTGTCTGATTTTCACAAAATACCGTAGAAAATGGATAATTCTACCACGAAATACAAAAATGATTGTGCCGCCATACTGTTGTAATGACAACATAGCTTTAATGGATGGAAAAAGCGCGGGACGCCCACGGAAGGTGCGGGCGCCCCGCAGGAGGAAGGAAGAGATCAATACGCCAGTTTGTAGATCTCCAATGCGGACTGTTCGTCGAGCGGGCGGAATGCCTTGGCAAAATAGTCCTTGCCGATGATGGCGGCCTCGTGCGCCATCTTGGGAAGCATATTCTCCTCAATGCCGAAGTCGCGCAGGCGCTGCGGCAGATTCAGAGAAGCGAAATACTCGCGGGTCTTTTCGATGGCGAGCTTCGCGGCCTCCATCTTGTCCATGCCGGTCGGGTCGATGCCGAAGGAAGCCTGCAAGTAGCCGAGGTAGCGGTAGGCGTTGTCCTCGGTGAGCATCCAGGTCAGCCATGCGGGCATGATGACGGCAAGGCCCTCGCCGTGCGTCACGTCATAGAAGGCGGACAGCTCATGCTCCAGTTTGTGCATGGACCAGCCGACGGGGTTGCCCTTGACGGTCAGACCGTTGATTGCCCAGCAGCAGGTCCACATGATGTTCGAGCGCGCTTCGTAGTTGGTCGGATCATCATAGGCAATCTTGCCGTAGTGGAAGAGGGTGTTGAACATCGCTTCGCCAAACTTGGTTTGCAGATAGGCCTCGGGCACGTTGGAGAAGTAGGATTCCATGACGTGGCTGATCGCGTCGGCAACGCCGGCTGCGGTCTGCTTCTTGGGCATGGTGAAGGTGAACTCCGGGTTGGAGAAGGAAGCGCGCGGACGCATATCCGGGCTGGAATAACCGGCCTTCTCGTTGATGTCCATGCGGGAAATGACGGAGCTGGTGGACATTTCGGAGCCGGCGGCGGCCAGCGTCGGGACGGCGATGATGGGCAGCACCTTGCCGACGGGCACTTTCTTGCTGATGATGTCCCACGGCTCGCCGTCGTAGTTCACGGTTGCGGCGATGGACTTTGCGCAGTCAATGGCGGATGCGCCGCCGATGGGCAGCAGGATGTCGCACTTTTCCTCGCGGCAGATGCGGTTGCCCTCCAGGACGGACTCATAGCGCGGGTTCGGGGCGACGCCGCCCATCTCTGCATAGGGGATGCCGGCTTCCTTCAGACGGCTGACGACTGCGTCATACGCGCCGTTTTTCTTAATGGAGCCGCCGCCGTAGACGATCAGCGGCTTGGTGCCCCACTGATGGATGGTGTCCACCAGATACTGGAAGCAGGACGGGCCAAAATTCACACGAGTCGGAACATAGTACCAAAAATCTTTCATAATGTCACACCTCTAAAATTTTTTGATTTCGCGCAGGTCAGTCCTGCGCTGCCTTTTTATACTCGCGGATCAGCTCAACGAGCTTTTCCGGCGTGTCGTACAGCTTGATGATGGAACTTCCGACAAAGAAGCCCTGACCGCCCGCGGCCTTGACGCGCGCGGCGTCCGCCGGGGATTTGATGCCGGCGCCGCAGTAGATCGGCTCGGAGACCTTGCGCTCGCGCAGATAGCGGATGCAGGTTTCCAGCTCCTCGAAGCCGGGCTTGACGTACTGCCCCTCGCTCGGGAAGGCCTGCATATAGGTGAAGCCGTCGGTGTGGATGCAGCGCTGGATGTCATCCTCGTTCATCTTATAGTTGACCGAGCGCGCCAGCTTGACACCGTGCCTGCGCAGGGCGGCGATCGCTTCGGGATCGTGCAGGTCACCGGAGATGACGTTGACGATGTGGTGCTTCTCGCAGAACTCGCCAAGCTTTTCCGGACCGATGGCCATGATGACCTCATGGTAGAGCACGAAGAAAAACTCCGTGTTCGGGTATTTTTCGGTCATGCGGCCGATGCCCTCAAGATAGGCCGAGTAGTCGTCGGTCTGCGCCAGCGCCACGCGGTAGAGCTCCTGCAAAAAGGCGCTGTCGCGGTAGGGATCCTTCGGCGGGATGCTGACCTCGATGGCGTCGCAGCCGCCCTCGATGTAATAACCGGCCATTTCGATGCTCTTTTCAATGGTCGGATAACCGAAGGAGAGATAACAGATCGTTTTGATGTTCATGCTTCCAACTTCCTTTCAAGAATTTGCCGCCTGCTCCAGATCTGCCAGCAGCGCCAGCATCGCAGGCTCGTCGTTCCAGAGATTCATCAGGCAGCTTCCGACAAACGCGCCGGCCGCGCCCGCCTGCTTGGCCTCCAGAAGGCTTGCGCCGCAGGTGATGCCCGCCGTTGCGTAGATCGGTGCGGTCACGCCGCGCCGGCGCAGATAGCGGATGCGTTCGTCCCAGCTTACCATGCCCTCGCGCGGCTCCATACCTGCGCGCACATTGCGCAGCATGACCGCCCGGCCGGTCTGCACGGCGAACTCCACGTCCTTTTCCGGCAGATTGTAGTCAATGAAGGTCAGCGTGTCGATGCCTGCTGCGTTCATGTCCATCCGCGCCCGCTCGATCACGCCGTCACCGGAGATGCGGCAGGTGCGGATGTTGTTCCGCTTGCAGAATTCAATGTATCTCGTCGTGCCGATGGTGAGGATGACATCCTCATAGGACACCATCTGCATTTCAAAGTCCGGATGCTTCCGGCGGAATTCCGTCAGCGCCTCCAGAAAGGGCTCGTAGCCGCCGTAGGTTTCCCATGCCTTGGCCATGCGCGCGCGGATAAACGGCGTTTCGCGGTAGGGATTGCGCGACGGCAGATCAAATTGCAGGGCCTTTACGCCGTGCGACAGATAGGTTTCCGCCTTTTCCAGCGAGGCCTCGATCGTCGGCGTTCCCATGCTGATGTAGTAAACCAAATGGAATTTTCCCATTCTTTTCCTCCTGTGATCAGTGTCTTGCCTTGGAGAGTTGTTTAATCAGATAGATGTAATAACAACATAACAGGTTCGCCTGAAAAAAACAGGATCCCCCTCCCAGCATCTTCATTATATCACAGCATTTCCGCAATGCAATTATCGAAATTCACAAAAAATCAGGAGAAATTTGAACAATTTCAACAAGACAAATTTCTAAGATCCGACAGAAAACTCCGGCAAAAACGTGAAGTTGTCATGTGTATTGGCTTTGACGGGTGTGAAAGCTGCAATTTCCCCGCCATAGAGGGCTGCGATAGGGAAATCTGACGGTTTTTCTCTCTTTTTTCGGAAAAGGTGTTGACTTCTATGCCTGCACTTAATACAATAGATTATAGATATTATGAACAATAGACCACTTGCGCTATCCCAAACACTATGAACGTCGAGGGGCAAAGAATGAATCATATGTTTTCCGAAGAACAGATCTCTGCACTGGTGCAGAATATTCCCAAATATATGTACATCAAGATCGAGCTGACCAACCGAATCAAATCCGGCGAGCTGGAGGTCGGCACGAAGCTGCACACGGAAAAAGAAATGTGCGACCGCTATGGATGCAGCCGCCTGACCGTGCGCAAGGCGCTGGAGGAGCTGACCCGCGAGGGCTACATTTATAAAATCCAGGGCAAGGGCACCTTTGTCAAGGAGCGCACACCGCAGAAGCAGAATTTTGCCGTCATCACGAGCTGCTCCACACTGATCCGCTCGCAGAACATGACGCCGAGCAAGAAAATCCTCTTTGAGGGGCTGGTTCCCTGCGACGCCGATATCGCGCAGCGGCTGGGCCTGCAGGAGGGCGAGCCGGTACTGGAGTACACGCGCGTTTATTACGCGAACGGAACGCCCGTGATTTACGGCCGCAGCTTCTTCAATGCTGCTGCGCTTCCCGGGATCGAGCACTTCAACCTGCAAAATCAGTCCATCATCACGCTGCTGAAGGAAAAATACGACCTGGAGATCCACTGCTCCAACCGTGAGCTGCGCGCCGTCGTCTCCGACGACACGACATCGCGGCTGCTCGGCACGCCGAATTATTTCCCGCTGCTGCAGGTGACCGACCTGAAAACGGGCAAACGGCAGAATCAGGAGATCCCCATCGAATATTATACGTTTTTGTACGTCACGGAGCGCATTCGCTATTCTCCGGAGATTTGAGAAGGAGCCCGGCTGCATATTGCAGCCGGGCTTCAGCTTGTTAAAAAACCTTCGGTTTTTCGACAAGCCGGCTGCGGGGTCATGCGCCTTGACAAGCGGCGCAAGTCGGAATATACTAGGGTAGCGGCCGAACCCCCGCCTCTGCGACCCGCTCTGCCGGGAACTCCGTGCCGGATGCGGGGAGGACGGCCGTAACGTGCGCTGCCGCGTCTGCGGCGCCGCGTACCAAAGGCAATTCAAAAAGGAGTTTACAGCATTATGACAAAAAACACCTACAAACCCCGTGTGCCCGATCTGATGGAGGCGGTATTTGACGTCTGCTATCTGACCTTCGATCTGGTCGCGGGGATCCTGTTCTTTGCCCTGTCCAAGGGCAGTATCCTGTTCGTCCTGTACGGAGCGCTGACCCTGACGCTGTGCGGAGGCGACGCCTTCCACCTCATTCCCCGCGTGATCAGAGCCGTCAAGGGAAGCAGCGCGAAGATCGAGCGGCAGCTCGGCATCGGGCTTCAGGTCTCCTCCATTACCATGACGGCCTTCTATATTCTGCTGCTCTATATCTGGAAGTACACCTTCCCCGAGCTCCGGGCGCCGGCCGCGCTGGAGATCATCATCTGGGCCTCCGCCGTGCTTCGCATCGTGATTTGCTTCCTGCCGCAGAACAACTGGTGCAGCGAGGAGGGCAACCCGAAGCTCTCTCTTCTGCGCAATGCGGTCTTTGCCGTTACTGGGATCGGCGTCATCGTTCTGTATGCGATTTCCGGCAACACCTACGGCTACCACATGACGAGAATGGTGGCAGCCATCCTCATTTCCTTCGGCTGCTATCTGCCGGTGACTCTGCTCAGCAAGAAAATGCCCAGGATCGGCCTGCTGATGATCCCCAAGACCTGCGCCTATATCTGGGTGATCGTGATGGGCCTGCAGCTGCTGTTCCGCGCAGCCTGAGCTATGGAAAAGGAAAGATATTCGATTCTTTTCAGCAGCCGCACGGGCAATACGCGGCAGCTTGCCGAGGCGATCCGCGAGGTGCTGCCGCAGGAGGACTGCGACGCGTTCGGTGCGTGCGAAGCCGTGCTGCCGGAGTCAAAGCTCTTGTATGTCGGTTTCTGGACGGACAGGGGCAATGCCGACAGCGCCGCGCTGGCGCTGCTGGCAAGACTGAAAGACAGGAAGATCTTCCTCTTCGGAACGGCGGGTTTCGGCGGCAGCGAGACGTATTTTGAGAGGATTCTCGCGCAGGTCAGGCAGGCCGTCGATGCAAGCAGCACCGTGGTCGGAACCTTCATGTGCCAGGGGAAAATGCCGCAGTCCGTGAAGGAACGCTACCTGAGCATGAAGCGGCAGCCGAACCCTCCGGCCAATCTGAACATGCTGCTGGAGAATTTTGACCGCGCCCTGTCCCATCCCGACGCAGAGGATCTGGACAGGCTGAAGAAGACAGTGCAAGCTGGTCGTTTTTGAGTGGAAAGGACGGGTGGATTTATGAGATGGTTCTATGAGCTTTCCTGGCTGTGGGAAGCGCTGGGCATCGCGCTTGCGATCACGGCGGCCTGTGTGGTCTGCGCCGTGCTGATTTGCAGAGCCGCAAAGGTGAAGTTCACCTGGAAGCTCGCGGTGCTGATCGGAGCGGCGGCTTTTGTGACGGTGATTCTCATCATCATCTTCATTGCCCGGACGCCGATGCCGCTTTGATCGCCGGAAAGGGCGCTGCAAAGCAGAATAGAGTCCGCAGCCGCGTCCAACCGGCTGCGGATTTTTTTGCCCGGCCGCTTTGTTTGTGACAAAACTGTCATACTGAAGTCACCCGGCTGTCACCGGAGCGGCGTATACTGAAGGCAGAACAACAGAAAGGAAGCAATATCACCATGGAAATTCTCAGGGTAGAGCACCTGTCAAAGGTCTACGGCAGCGGCGAAAATGCCGTTCACGCGCTGAACGATGTATCCTTCGGCGTGGAAAAGGGACAGTTTCTTGCCATCATCGGGCCGTCCGGCTCCGGAAAATCGACACTTCTGCACATTCTCGGCGGCGTGGACAAGCCCACCTCCGGCAACGTTTACCTGAACGGGGAGGACGTCTATTCCCGCACGGACACGCAGCTTGCCATCTTCCGCCGCCGCGAGGTGGGACTGATCTACCAGTTCTATAACCTCATCCCGGTGCTGAACGTTGTGGAGAACATCACCCTGCCCGTCCTGATGGACGGCCGCAAGGTCAACGAGGAGCGCTTACAGGAGCTATTGCAGACGCTCGGTCTGGAGGGACGGGAAAAGCACCTGCCCAACCAGCTCTCCGGCGGCCAGCAGCAGCGCGTCTCCATCGGCCGGGCGCTGATGAACGCGCCCGCCGTGGTGCTGGCGGACGAGCCGACCGGCAACCTCGACAGTAAAAACTCTCAGGAGATCGTGGAGCTGCTCAAGCTCTCCAACCGCCGTTACGGGCAGACGCTGATCGTCATCACGCATGACGAATCCATTGCCTTGCAGGCCGACCGCATCATTGCCATCGAGGACGGCCGCATCACGCGCGATGAGGTGATCCGAAAATGAATATTTTCCGAACCGTTGCCGTGAAGTCGATGAAGAAAAACCGTACCCGCACGCTGGTGACCATCATCGGCGTCATCCTGTCGGTTGCGATGTTCACGGCCGTCACAACCTTCATCTCCACGCTCTACGGACACATGGCACGGGTCGACGCCTATGAAAACGGCAGCTACTGCCTCGCCTTTTCCTCCGTGCAGACCGAGGCGCTGACCGAGATGCGCGTCGATTCCGACACGAAGCAGCTTGCCAGCGGAGAGTATCTCGGCTATGCAAGGCCGGAAAACGCGGAGCTGCGCAATGACCGCTATGTCTATCTGCTGTCCGTGAGCGGGAATTTTTCCGAGCTTCTGCCGGTGCATCTGACGAGCGGCCGGATGCCGGAAACGGCGCAGGAGATCCTGCTGCCCGACCACCTGCCGACGCTTGCGCGTGTGGGCGAGGAGCTGACGCTCGCGCTGGGCGACCGGATGCAGGACGGCAGGATGGTCGGCCAGGACACGGCATATCAGAAAGGCGAGGTGTTTGCCCCGCGGCAGACGCGCAGCTATACCGTCGTCGGCACCTACCGGCGGCCGCGCTTTGAGTCCCTTATCGGGCCGGGCTACACCGCCCTGACCGTGGGCGAGGGCGTCTCCACGGGACTGTATGACGTTTTCGTGCAGACCAAATCGGCCAAGACGGAGGCGCTGGACGCCTATGCCGCCAGATATCAGGCGCGCAGCGCAGGCGAACCGGAATACAACTGGAGCTACCTGCGCATAAGGGGTAATATGCGCTACGGCAACCTTGACCGCAGTATGTACCGCTTTGCCGCGATCCTCTTTGCGATGATCATGGTCGGCGCGGTCAGCCTGATCTACAGCGCCTTCTCCATCTCCGTCAGCGAGCGGACGAAGCAGTTCGGCCTTCTGTCCTCCGTCGGTGCGACGAGAAAGCAGCTTCGCAAAACGGTAATCTATGAGGCCCAGACCGTCAGCCTGATCGGCATTCCGCTGGGCTTGCTCGCCGGCTGCGGGGGAATGTGGGTGACCTTCCTGCTGCTGGGCGACCGGATGGAGAGCCTGTTCGGCGAAACGATTCCGCTGCGCTTTTCGGTCTCTCTGCCTGCGCTTGCCGTTGCGGCCGCAGTGGGCTTTCTGACCGTGCGTATTTCCGCCATGCTTCCGGCGCGGCGTGCCATGCGCGTGACGGCCATCGAGGCCATCCGGCAGAGCCGCGACATCAAAATGGGACGCGGGTCTTCCTCCGGCAAGCTGGCCTACCGGCTGTTCGGTCTGCCGGGGATGCTTTCGAAAAAGTATTTCCGCCGCAGCCGGAAAAAGTACCGCGCGACCATCCTCTCTCTTGCCATGAGCGTGCTGCTGTTCGTCTCTGCCAGTACCTACGGAATGTACCTGACGGGCTCGGCGGCGGATGCGGTCGATGTAAGCAGCTATGACTACGCCTATTTTATGGAAAAGATGCCCCTGCGGGATGCACAGGCGCTTGCCGAGACTCTGCGCGGCGGCGATGGCATCCGCGAGGCGTGGTGCAGCGTTGAGAAGAGCAGCACGGTCGTTCCGATGAAGGATGCCTTCTCGGAGGAGTATCTGCAATACAGCGACGACCGGTACGGCAACCGCGTGGAGACGGAGCTCTATGTCATGCTGACCTATCTGGATGAGACGACCTATGCCGCCGTCTGCGCCGAGGCGGGAATCTCCCCGGAGAGCGGAAGCCCCATTTTGCAGAATTATATCCGGCAGGTCTATTATACTCCAGCCGAAAACAGCCGGCGCACCTATGCCGGAAGCGTCCTGCACAGCGGGGTGCAGGAGCTGGCGATTTTTTTGCCGGACGGAATCCCCGGCTACAGAATGACGGGCGCCTATTCGCAGGAGGAGGACGGCTCCTGGACGGCGGAATATGGGCAGAATTTGCAGGACATCTACTGGCAAACGCACGAGGCGTCCTCCGAGCCGGAGTGTATGGTTCGCCCGGCGGTGACCGAGAAGTTCCGCTTCGGCGCGACGATGGGAGAATCGAAAATCAACACCGCCACCTCCTATGGCCTCGCGCTGTACCTGCCGATGTCCGCACTGTCGAAGGAAGAGGCTAACGTCGTCGTGTATGTGACTGCCTCCAATATGGAAAAGGCGCACGAAACCATGATTGCGGCTCTGCAAAAGGCGGATCCCGGCTTCCGCGAGGACGACCTTCTGGACGCGCACGAGACGGAGCGCAATATGCGCAACGTTCTGACGATTATCCGCGTGTTCTCCTACGGCTTCATCACGCTGATCTCTCTGATCTGCGTGGCGAATGTGTTCAACACCATCTCGACCAATGTGGCGCTGCGCCGCCGCGACTTTGCGATGCTGCGCTCGGTGGGCATGACGCAGGGCGGCATCTACCGCATGATGGGCTATGAATGCCTGCTCTACGGATTGCGGGCGCTGGCCATCGGCCTGCCGCTGTCGGCGGGCGTGGCCTATCTGATCTGGCGCGCCGCGGGGGAGATCAGCAGCAGCAGCTTCCGGCTGCCGTGGACGAGCATTCTCGTCGCCGTGGTGTCGGTGTTCCTTGTGGTGTTTGTCTCCATGCTCTACGCCGTCGGGAAGATCCGCAGGGACAATCCCGTGGAGACGCTGAAGGAAGAGAATATCTGAACGCGTGCGGGCTGCCGGGCATCCGGCAGCCCGCGGTTTGTCTGCAAAAGCAGATGAAAAAATATTTGCATTTGCATATCGGACTGTGGTATGATGTATATGAGACCAAGCGTCATGGCGCTCGGATTTTGAAGTGATTTAGGAGGAAGACGAGCATGAAAACCGGAAAGAAACTTGCGGGCATCCTGCTTGCGTTATGTTTGATTTTGAGCCTGCTGCCAATGGCGGCGCTGGCCGCACCTGCCGCTCCGGAGGGCATCTGGACGGATTATGCGGCCACGGCATTTGCCGGCGGTTCCGGCACGGAGGAGGATCCCTATCAGATCGCAACCCCGGAGCAGCTTGCGAAGCTGGCGGCGGACGTGAACTCGGAACAGAAAACAGACTATGCCGGGAAGTTCTTCCGCTTGGAAAACGACCTCGACCTCAGCGCGCACAGATGGAATCCCATCGGTACTTATACTATTTTTGAGGACTACCCCGCAATGAATCGGAGCTTCCGCGGCTTCCTTGACGGCAACGGAAAGACCATCACGGGTATGATCGTTGACGAGCGCGCGGAGCAGAACTGCGGCGGCCTGTTCGGCAATATTAGCACCACGAATAAGGATCACACCGTCGGTGTCAAGAATCTGACCATCAAGGACGCGGTCATTGCATCCGCTGACGAAGGCCTGGGGCAGAGCAGCTGCGGCATCCTCGTCGGTTTTGCCTTGGCGAACGAAGGCTGCGCCGTGCAGATCAGCGACGTGACGGTTTCCGGCAAAATCACGGCGGATTGCACCGCCGGCAGCCTGTTTTGCGGCGGTATGATCGGCCAGGCATCCCGCGTAAAAGTGACGGGCTGCACCGTCCGGAATATCGAAATCAACGGAAATCCCAGCGACAGCGGCGGCTTTGTCGGATTGGACAGCGGCTCGGAATATGTGCGCTGCACGGCAAGCGGCAAGGTCAGCGGCCGGTGGACAATGGGCGGCTTTGTCGGCTATACCGCGACATGCTGGTGGCAGCATGCCGAGGGCGGCAGCAAGCTGTCCTACTGTCTTGCCGATGTGCAGGTGGAGGGCAGCGACTGGCGCGTTGGCGGCTTCGCGGGGTTTGCGGAATACGCGCAGATTTCGCACTGCGTTTCGCTTGGCAAGGTAATCAGTACGGTTGCGGGCTGGGAGCCGAAGGTCGGCGGCTTTGCAGGCGAGGTCGCCCTGACGAAGATCACAAACAGCCACGTGGCGGGCACGGTCAGCTCCGCGTCAAAGGACTATGAGGCGGGCGGCTTCCTTGGCAGCGACCGCACATGGCCTACAGATTTTGACGATGAGAACGACCCCGGTGTTATGAAGTCAACCGTGGAAAACTGCTCCTATGACCAGGAGAAGAACCCGACACTGAAGGCGCTCGGCAAGAGCAACAATGCGCTGGAGGGAACTGCCGCCGCCGGCACGACGCAGAAGGTTCTGTGCAACATCTGCGAGGACTACTATGAGGGTCACGACTGGGACGACAAGCTGACTGTGGAGGAAGAGCCGACCTGCACCGAGCCGGGATATGAGGCGTTCCACTGCAAGCGCTGCGGTACGGCCGGAGAGCGCAGCCCGATCGAACCGAAGGGCCACGAGCTGGAAAAGACCGAGGGCAAGCCCGCGACCTGCACCGAGGACGGCTATGAGACCTACTGGACCTGCAAGGTCTGCAAGAAGCTGTTTGCCGACGGGCAGGCAGCCAAGGAGATAGAAAAGCCCGCCGAGCTCAAGGCCGCAGGCCACAGCTTCGGCGCATGGAAGGTCACCAAGGCGGCGACCGCCACGGAAAAGGGCGAGAAGGAGCGCGTCTGCTCCGTCTGCCAGTATGCCGAGAAGGAAGAAATTCCTGCCACCGGCGAAAACAAGCCGGGTGAAACGAAACCCGGAAAGCCGGACAGTCCCAAGACCGGCGACAACAGCAAGGTAAACACGTGGATCGTGGTTCCGATCGTCTGTGTGGTCGTCATCGCCGGACTGGTCGTGCTGCTGATCTGCCTCAGCAAGAAGAATAAGAAGAACGGGAAGTAACTGCAAATTCAGGAGCCCGGCTGCATAAGCAGCCGGGCTTCGCTTTTTGTTTTTCGTTATATACTTGTTTTTTGCCGCAGGGACACGCCGCCCGGCAAGGGCAGAAGCGGCGGCTCATGTGATCATTCCTTTATGTTTGAATAATACCAGCCGGTCAACAGGTCTACGACCTCGCCGTAGGACTGCTTGCCGGATTCGACGGAAAATGCTTTCAGGTAGGAGTCGTAGACCTTGTAGGCGGCCTCGGAGACCTTTTCGTTTTCCACCTTTTGATAGTGTGCGCGGGACGCGGCGGCGTCGGTTTTGATCTCGTCGGAGGCCATCTGCCAGACCTCGACCGCTGCCTCGCGGTCAACGCGATAGAGGGCGTTATAGCAGTAGACAAAGGCCAGATAGTAGCCGGAATAGCGGAAGGTTTCGTCCGGTGACACACTGCATGCCAGAAATGCGGCGAAATTCGCCTCATTTTCCCGCGCGAAGGCCATACGGTGGCCGATCTCGTGGCACATGGTGAAGGGAACGGAGGTTGTGAAGGTGGTTGTGCTGACGCTGCTCTCGCCGGTGAAGGCGATGAAGATGCCCGTCGTACCCGTCGCGCCCATGAGCTTGCTGCTCAGCAGCTTCTTGACCCGCGCAGTCGAGCCGTCAAAGCAGGGCATGGTCTGCGCCAGAATTTTATAGTTCTCTCCTGCCTGCGTGGAAAGCGCGGAAAAGTCGCCCGGCAGCATCACGCCGTCGTCACCGCGCGGAACGTTCACGGAGGCGGCGTTGGCCTGCGCAAGATAGTATTCCGTCACCTCGCGCAGCTCCTGCGGCGTGTATTGCTCCACCGTAAAGCCGAGGCGCTCCTGCATGGGCGGGGCGAAGTAATTCAGGCCCCAGATTGCCACAAAGATGAACACGCCTGCGCAGATAAATTCCAGCACGCCGGTCAGCCAGCGCAGAAAATGCGACTTTTTGAGCGAGAGAATCAGCGAAACCACCAGCCAGACTGCCAGCGCACAGACCGCCAGTTCCCAAACCGGGACGGGCATGGGCGCGGTCAGCTCTGCGAGATAGGCGAGGATCCTCCGCGAGATTTTCGGATAAAAGGCAAAGACGATTGTCGACCATTTCCTGGCGGCGAAGATCATCAGTCCCGTCAGGATCAGAAGAGCCGCGCTGGAGATCAGACGGCGCAGGGGCTTGAGCATAGGCTACCTCCAAAAATCAGGGAATTTCGTTGCAGAGAAGGGGAAATTTCGGCTGCACCCGTAGGGAACGAGCCTGAGCGCTCCGCGATAGTGCCGGCAGCGGTGCGGTTGCGCAGAAGGCAGCACGCTACAGCTTGCGGGAAAGTCCGTATTTCACAGCAGCGCTTCGAACAGCGCAAGGCCGGTATCCAGCACGGACGGATCAAAGTCGAATTCCGGTGTGTGCAGGGCCGGGCCGCCGGTGCCGAGGAAAAAGAATACACCCGGAACGCGGCGCTGGAATTCCGAGAAGTCCTCCGTCGTATAGGACGGCGCGGCTTCCGCAATGGGGAAACGCGTCTTTGCCTCGGCGAGCAGGGCGGGATCGTTGGTCACGGGCGGATAGCCTTCGCTGCGCGTCACGCGGACGGCGCAGCCGCTTTCCTCTCCAATGCGGCGCGCGAGCGCCTCCAGCCTCTGCCACAATTCTGCAAACAGCGCCTCGTCAAAGCAGCGCAGCGTGCCCTCCAGCCGGGTGCGGCCGCTGACGGCGTTGCGTGCGGAGCCGCTTTCCATCTTTCCAAAGCGCAGGACGCAGGTCTTTCCTGCGGCGAGTGCATAGGCGGCGTTTATGAAAGCCACGCCTGCGGCCAGCGCGTCGCGGCCCTCCTGCCAGTGGGCGATGTGGGCAGAGCGCCCCTCAACCTCGACGGTCAGCTCACAGGAGCGCGCCATCTGCCCGCCGGGGCGGGCGGCGACGACACCCTTTTCCAGCTCCGGCCAGAGGTGCAGGCCGTAAATGCGCGTGACGTGATATTCTTCCAGGATTCCCGTTTCGCAGATGTGCTTTGCGCCGCCGGTCGTCTCCTCGGCGGGCTCAAAGATCAGGAGCACATTGCGCGCCTGCCGCATTTTCACGCGCGACAGGTACTCCGCCAGCGCCAGCACGATGGCCATATGTCCGTCGTGGCCGCAGGCGTGCATTTTGCCGGGATGCTGCGAGGCAAAGGGCAGGCCGGTCGTTTCGCAGATGGGCAGGGCGTCCATGTCACTGCGGAAGGCGACGGTTTCCGGCTGCCCGTAGTCAAAATAGGCGCAGACCGCGCTCTCCCACGGAGAAAACACCCGGCAGTGCAGCCCGGACAGCACGCCGCGGACGTAGGCGGCGGTTTCCGGGAGATGGCAGTCCAGCTCCGGGATGCGGTGCAGTGCGATTCGGTGTTGCGACGGCATGGCTCGACCTCCCTTGCATAAAACAGTTGGTTTTATTTTAGCGCAATTGCGCGGGATTTGCAAGCAGAGGAAAGAGAAAAGCCCCGCCGTCCGAAACGGACGACGGGGGAGAGAAGCAGTGCTTGCCAAGTGGTGAAATCATCAAACTGCGGATTGATGACAAAGGATCCTGTTTTGTCGATA
>CABSBF010000015.1 GCA_902475855.1 uncultured Eubacteriales bacterium | reverse complement strand
AAACGGTGGAACTGGTCATTTGCGAGGGTGTGACAAGAACGCTGGGGCTGACCTTTGGTGAATGCTCTAATTTGCAGCAGGTCATCTTCGGCAAGGACCTTCAGGAACTGGGAGGCATTGGCACCTTCGGTAACTGCACCAAGTTGAAGGAACTCCACTTCACGCAGACACTCACAAATATTGACGATGAACTGGTCTTTGAGGGCTGCGACAACCTTACCATCTATGCCCCGGCGGGCAGCTATGCAGAATCCTTCGCAAACGAGAACAGCATTCCCTTCCAGGCGGAGTAACCCCAGAAAACAACAATTTTCGGAGGTGAGGACATGAGAAAGGAGAACGAAAACGGCGCGATCGTCGTCGAGGCAACCATTTCTCTTTCGGTGTTCATATTTGTTATTTTCACGATCCTGTCCATTGTGAATATCTGCTATATCCAGGCAAAGATGAGCACCGCGCTGGATACGGCGGCAAGGGAGATTTCTCAGTATTCTTACCTGTATTTCAAAGGGGAGTTCGACAAAAAGGTCGGAAGCATGATGGCGGCGGGAGCCGATGCCGGTGCAAAGGTGGATACCATCGCCAAGGGCGTCGGGGATTTCATTGATGCCTTCAAAAAAGGCGATATGTCCAATACGATCAATCAGGGCAAAGAAAGCTATGATACCATCAAGGGCTCTATAGATGAAATTGTCAAGGACCCAAAGGCCTTTGCCCTCGGCGTGGCCAAGGGCGGCCTTGCGGCCCTGATCGGAGACGGGCAAAATGCGGCTACGCGTGAGCTCGCAAAAGCCTTCTTGAAAAAGCACCTCTCCGACTTTGAGGGCGATACGCCGGAGGCTTTCCTGAAACGCTACCGGGTGGTTGACGGCGAGAGCGGACTGAACTTTAACGGTACTTATATTAAGTTTGCCACAGCGAATGGCGAGGGAGCGGGAAGAATCAAACTGGTTCTTACCTACAAGGTGGAGGTCATTCAGTTGCTGAAGATCGACATAAAAATGACGTTCCGGCACTATTCGGCTACCGACGCCTGGGGCTGCGAGAACAGTAAAATTGCAGGCGGCGCAAAGTCGGCGGCGATTCTGCCGCCGCGCCGCAGACTGCTGGCTTAGTCTGCCCGCACTTCGGAAAGAACAGAAAAGGGGAACGCTATGAGATTGTTGGACTGGGTTCTGATCGGTATTACGGCTCTGCTCTGCGGCGTCAGCTTCTGGCTGATGCTGACGGATCTGAAAGCATATCGTCTCGCCAATCCGCCTGCGGAGGAGGAAGAAGCACCCAAAGTGCTGAACAAATGGGTCATCCTCTACAGCGCCGTGATGATCGTCCTGACGCTCGGCGTCGCGGTGGCCTTCGGCATTCTGTATCAGGCAAACAGCTTTTGCTTCAGCCTGAAGCGCCTGAGCCTGCTTGCGGTCATGTGGCCGCTGGCGCTGATCGACGCAAAGACCTATCGCATCCCGAACCGCTTCATCCTCTTCGGCCTGATCTGCTGGGCGGGGATTTTCGTGACGGAGCTGTTCGTGCAGTACGACGGGATCTGGCGTCGCCTGCTCTCTGAAGGGATCGCAGCGGCAGCGCTGCTGCTGGCGTCGATGCTCTGCCGCCTCTGTGCAAAGAATTCGATCGGCTACGGCGATATGAAGCTCTTCATCGTCATGGGACTGATGTTGGGGCTGGACGGAATCTGGGGCGCGGTCTTTGCCTCGCTGGTCCTCTCCTTCCTGCTGGCAGTGTTCCTTCTCGTGACAAAAAAGAAATCGAGAAAAGATGTGATCCCCTTCGCCCCGGCGATCGTTCTGGGGACGTTTGTGTCCGTCTTTTTGACCGGAATGTGAGGCGACAAGAATGAAAAAGTATAAATTTCTCGTGCCTGTAGTGCTGGTCGTCCTGTTCGGCCTTTCGATTTACAAGCTGTACTCCGACCGTTCCGCGACACGGCAGAAATATGACACGCTGCTTGCCGGAGCCCGGGAATGCCGCAGCCTGGGCGTTGTCGTTGACGCCAATCAGAAGTATCAGGCGGCGCTGGAGATCCGCCCGTCGGCGAGCCTCGGGCTGGAGCTCGGCGAGATGTACATGGAAAGCAATCTCAAGGGCACGGCCGAGGAATGGGGCAAGGAGCTCGTTTCAAAGTACCCGAAGGACGTCCGTACCTATGAATATCTGATGGAGGTCTACCGGTCGATCGAGGATTTCGAAGAGTGCTTCCGCGTGTACGAGAAGGCGCGCGGCAATAAGCTCACCTCCGAAAAGCTGGAGGAGATCCACAGGGAAATCGAGTATACCTTCACGCTCGGCTACGCCTCCTTCGGCGATGCCGGCATCTACAGCGGAACGCTGAGTCCCGTCAAGGTCAAGGAGCTCTGGGGTTATGTAAACCAGAAGGGCAAGCTGGTCGTTGACGCGAAATTCAAAGAGGTCGGAGCCTACCTGTTTGAGTTGGCGCCGGTCATGGAGCCGGACGGAAGCGTCTATTTTATCGACGCCTCCGGCAACAAGAAGCATGTCGTGCGCGGTGTGGAGAATGTTCGGAAGCTGGGCATTGTCAGCGGAACGACCTACTCCCTTTATAACGGAAAAACGTGGGATTTTTACTCCCTGGAAAATGATACCCGTCTGTTTGGCGGCTATGAGGACGCCTCCGGCCTCGGCAACGGCGTCGCCGCGGTCAGGCAGGGGAAGAAATGGGGCCTGATCAACGGCTCCGGCGAAGCCCTGACGCAGCCGGTGTTCGACGGCATTGTTCAGGATGAGAAAACGGTCGTGTGCCGCAACGAGCGGCTGTTTGCCAAAAAAGGCACCAAATATCTCATGATTGATGCCACGGGAACGCAGATCGGAACACAGACCTTTGACGACGCAAGGCTTTTTGCCGACACGACCTACGCGGCGGTGCGGCAGAACGGAAAATGGGGCTTTGTCGATAAGGACGGCGCCGTCGTCATTCCCCCGCAGTATGAGGACGCGCGCAGCTTCTCCAATGGGCTTGCCGCCGTCAGGAAAGGCGAAAAATGGGGCTTTGTGGATCTGGAAAACAACATGGTGATTGCGCCGCAGTTTGAGGACGTGAGAGATTTCAATTCCTCCGGCAATGTCTTTGTCGAGCTGAACTCGGAATGGCAGTGCCTGTCGCTGTATCAGTACAATCATTAAAGATATCAAAAGGAGCATAACGGAATGAAGCTTTCCTTCGAAAATCAGGGAACAAACACCTATCTGGTCTGTGCGCTGGCGTCCGGCGAGACGCTGGACAGCACCTGCCTCGGAATGATCGTCAATAATCGCATCGCCGGGCTGGCGCCCGCGCTGTATTCCCAGATGGACGATCAGAAATTCCTGAAATACAATGTCTCTGCGAAGATCAGCGCGACACAGCTCTTCGAGGGCGTTGTGAATAAGAAGCGCCTGCTCGGCGTGTTCCGGGGCATTGTCCGTGCGGTTCTCTCCGCGGAAGACTACATGATTGATCCCTCGATGCTCCTTCTGAATCTCGACTATGTCTTTGCCGATGTTACCACGGCGGAAACGCTGGTGATCTGCCTGCCCCTTGCGGACGAGCGGCGTCCGGCAGTGGACTTCGGCCAGTATTTCCGCGACCTTGTATTCCATACGCGCTTTGACCAGACGGAAAACTGCGACTATGTCGCGCGCCTGATCAATTACCTGAACGGTACGCCGGTGTTCTCGCTGGCGGAGTTCTCCAGGCTGCTTGAGGAGCTGAGTTCCGACGCGCCCGCCGCCCCCGCACAGGCCGCGCCGCAGCCCGTCCGTTCGGCAGCTCCTCAGCCTGCCGTACCGGCCCAGCCCGCTGCGGCGTCCGCCGCGCCGCAGCCCGTGCAGCCTGCGGCGCAGCCCAGGCAGCCCGCGCCGCAGGCACCGCAGCACCCGCAGCAGATGCAGGTGCCTCCTGCCGCGGCCGGCAAGAAGCAGAAGCCGGAAAAGAAAAAGGCGGCGAAGCAGACTGCACCTGCGCAGCCGGTGCCGCCCCGCCCCGAAGGAGAAAAGGAGATCTCCATGTTCACCCTGCTGATGCACTACAGCAAGGAAAACAAGGAGCTTTATAAGGCGCAGCAGGCCGCGAAGAAGGCGGCAAAGGAAGCTGCGTCCGCGCAGCCTGTGCCGCAGCCCGGCCAGCCCGCCCCCGCCGGGGCAAAGGCAGCGCCCGCAGCGGGCTTCGCCGTTCCCGGTCAGCCGCAGACGGGCTTCGCCGTTCCCGGCCGCCCGCAGCCCGGTTTTAACGTTCCCGGCCGCCCGCAGCAGGGCTTCGCCGTTCCCGGCCAGCCGCAGCAGGGTTTCGCCGCGCCTGCCCAATCCCCTGCCCCGGCGCCCGCACAGCCTGCTCCCGTGCAGGCAGCCGCGCCGGTGCAGTCCAGACCCGTGCAATCCAGACCCGTGCAGCCTGCCGCTCCCGTGCCGCAGGTGCAGCCCGCGAGCTTCGGCGAGACGACCGTCCTCGGCGGCAGCGCCGGTGAAACGACCGTGCTCGGCGCGGCCACACCCGCCGCGCCGGTGCAGCCCTATCTCCTGCGCGTGAAGAACAACGAGCGTATTGTGCTCAACAAGCCCTCCTTCCGCATCGGCAAGGAGCGCAGCTTCGTGGATTATTTTATCGCGGACAACACGGCCATCAGCCGCAGCCACGCGAACATCATCAACCGCGACGGCGAATATTTCATCGTCGATACCAACTCCACCAACCACACCTATGTCAACGGCGTTATGATCCGGAGCAACGTGGAAACAAAGCTGACGCACGGCACCAAGATTACGCTTGCCAACGAGAGCTTTGAATTCCTGACGTACTGATCGGAGGGAAGGACTTGAACTTCATTATTTCAGCGGCAACGGACGTCGGCACGGTCAAGGCGACCAATCAGGACAGCCTGACCGTAAAAACCCTCCGGACCTGTCAGGGGCGGATGGTGCTGGCGGTGCTGTGCGACGGCATGGGCGGCCTGCAAAAGGGCGAGGTCGCCAGTGCAAGTCTCGTGCGTGCCTTTGAGCAGTGGATGTCTGAGCAGCTCCCGCAGCTTTGCGCCAATGGCCCCATCGAGGATGCGGCCATTCGTGCGCAGTGGACCGACCTCGTTCTCGCGCAGAATAAAGCCATCGGCGCCTATGGCGCACGGCAGGGTATTCGTCTTGGCACGACCGTTGTGGCCGTGCTTTTGACGCAGAGCCGGTTTTATGCGCTGAACGTCGGCGACTCCCGCCTTTACGAGCTGACCGACGGCATCCGCTGCATCACGCAGGATCAGACCGTTGTCGCGCGCGAGGTCGCGCAGGGACTTCTCACGCCGGAACAGGCGCGCGTGGATCCGCGCAGAAATGTGCTTTTGCAGTGCGTCGGCGCGTCGGAAACGGTCGTGCCGGATTTCTTTTTCGGCCGGACGCTTGAAAACGCGGTGTATCTTCTCTGCTCGGACGGCTTCCGGCATGAGATCTTTCCGGAGGAAATCTTCGGCCTTTTGCAGCCGGCGGTACTGCCGGACAGCGCGACGATGGAGCGCAACGCCCGCGCGCTGATCGACTGCGATATGCAGCGCGGCGAGAGAGACAATATTTCCGTTGCGCTGGTGCGCACGTTTTAAGGAGAGATCGGAATGCTGGAGATCGGCTCGCTGATTGACGGAAAATATAAGATTTTGAACAAGGTCGGCCAGGGCGGCATGAGCGTCGTCTACCTGGCCATGAATGAAAAAGCGAACAAGCAGTGGGCGATCAAGGAGGTCCGCAAAGACGGTGTCAAGGATTTTGAGATCGTCAAGCAGGGGCTTGTGGTGGAAACCGATCTTCTCAAGAAGCTCAACCACCCCAGCCTGCCGAGCATCATCGACGTAATCGAGGGCCCGGACACCTTCCTGATCGTCATGGATTATATTCAGGGCAATCCTCTGAGCAAGGCGCTGGAGGAATACGGCGCGCAGCCGCAGGAATATGTGATCGAGTGGGCCAAGCAGCTCTGCGACGTGCTGGAGTATCTGCACACGCGCACCCCGCCGATCATCTACCGCGACATGAAGCCTGCGAATATCATGCTCAAGCCGGACGGCAACATCTGCCTGATCGACTTCGGCACGGCGCGCGAATTCAAGGAAAAGAATCTGGCGGATACCACCTGTCTCGGCACGGTGGGCTATGCCGCGCCGGAGCAGTTCGGCGGCATGGGGCAGACGGACGCGCGCACGGACATCTACTGCCTGGGTGCGACGCTGTACCATTTGGTCACGGGGCGCAACCCCTGCGACCCTCCCTACGAAATCCTGCCCATCCGGCAGGTCAACCCGGCGCTCTCCAGCGGTCTGGAGCGCATCATTCAGAAATGCACCCAGCGCAACCCCGACGACCGCTATCAGTCCTGTGCGGAGCTGATGTACGCGCTGGAAAACTACGAAAAAATCGACGACCGCTACCGCAAAAAGCAGACGCGCAAGCTGGCGCTCTTCCTCGCGAGCGCCGGACTGACGCTGGCATTCGGCGCGGCGTCGCTGTGGGGCTATATTTCGGCCGAAGCGAGAAAGACAGAGAACTACGACCTCATGCTGCGCACCGCAGCGACGGCGCAGGATTGCTATGACGCGATCCTCACCGACCCCTCCCGCGCGGAGGCCTATGAGCTGCTCGCAGATCTTCTCACGCAGGATCATGTGCTCACGACCGAGGAGGGACAGCAGCTTCTGAAGCTGCAAGCCGGACTGGACGAGGAAAAGCCAAACGGCTTCTCCGACCGTGTGGACGTCCTGAAAACGCTGAAGGAGAAGAACCCCGACGGCTATCAGGAGGTCTGCTACCGCATCGGCGAGTCCTTCCTGTTCTACTACGACACCGCCGACGACCGCGATTCCTACACCAAGGCGGCCAAGTGGCTGTCCGAGGCGAAGGCGAAGTATCCCGTTGCGGAGATCTACTGCAACATCGCCTCCTGCATGGACATGATCGACCAGTACAACGGTGCGAAGATCAAGCAGACCGAGAAAATGTACGAGGAATACAAGCGCCTGTGGGGGATGCTGCAGGAGCTGAAGGCGCAGGCCGACCGCTTTGACAGCGTCGATTCGCGACTGGAGGTCTGGACGAAGATCAACCGCCTGATCGACCGTAACGCCGCGCAGTTCCTCGAGGTCGCGGACGCCGATCAGATCGCAGAGCTGCTGCGCGAGATCTCCGACGAGGCCGGAACGGTGGAGCTGTCGGTTTTGCAGGATACGATCCGGCAGCTTCGCAGCGAGATCGCGGCGACCATCCGCCGGATCGAAACGTCGAAAGGCTAGGGATGCGCTATGACCTACGATACCTACCGAATCATATTCATCGCCGGGGCGGCGGCCTGCGGCGTGATGCTGGCGGTCACCGTGCTGCTGTTCTTCCTGCTCAAGGTGCCGCGTCTCATCGGCGATTTGAGCGGCTCCTCGGCACGCAGAGCCATCCGCGGCATCCGTGAGAAGAATGCCAGCACCGGCGACAAGGTGTTCAGGAGCAGCCCGGTCAATGCCGCACGCGGCAAGTTGACGGACCGGATGACGCCCTCCGGGCGGATCATCCAGCACCAGCCGGCACCCTACGGCCCCGGCGCAGTCACGTCGAAGATCAGCACGCAGGAGCTCCTGCAGGAGCAGGCTGCGGATGCAACGACACTTCTGGCGGAGAATCAGATGCCGCAGGAGGGCGAGACGACCCTGCTTTCCGAGCCGCCTGCGGTCGCGGTCGAATTCGACATCACCTTTGTGCATACGCAGGAACAAATCTGAGTTTCACGTCAAAGAACAATTGACAAAATTCGCCGGATTTGCGATAATAGAGAAGTAAAAATATGTCCCCGGCCGGTGTCCGCCCTGTTTTTTCGGCAGCGGGGCCGGCCGGCGCTTTGCCCGCGTTTGCAGAGCATCGAGAGAAATAACGCAAAAACAACAAGGGGGTCACTTGAATGAGGGAATTCCGGAACTCCAATTTTGGCAGACGGCTGTCCTGCCTGGCGCTTGCGCTGGTGATGGTGCTGTCGCTGCTGCCGCTGCGCGCAGATGCGTACACGCTGGAGGATAATGTCAGCGGCGTAACAGGCACGGCAGCCATCGAAGTCAGCGGCAGAAACAAAGATAAAGTGGCAGTCACGTTCAGTGAAGTCACACTGGACTGGTATGAAAAGGACGAGAGTATCGGCCGCATGAAGGACGGCTGGTGGCTGGGCGTCCGCGTGGCAATGCCGGAAAACGCCGTCCCGGAGAAGGCGACCTTCACGACACAGCGTCTGAACGGCGAGGTGTCGCAGCCGGTCTCCTATCAGGACGCGAAGGACGAGGGCTCTGACAGCATCACTTTCTGGGCCTTTGTGGATGAGAGCACCCCGAAGGATCTCGCTGCGAATACAAAAAAGGCCTTCCAGACCTACACCTTCAACTGGGACGGCAACAAGCTGACGCAGACGATCTCCGTGTGGCTTTCCGCGTCGGTGCTCAAGCTGAAAAAGGACGGCAATGTTGTCTATGACGGCGAGCGCCTGAAGGCATTCGGCCGGGTCAGCATTCCGGCGGGCTATACCTATGAGAGCAGCTCGCTCCACGCGCCGGAGATCGAGCTCACGCTGACCTCCACGGTGCCGCACCAGCAGGGCGGCTGGTTTGCGGATTTTGAGATTACAAAGCCGGAGAGCGCCAATATGAAAAAGGCGCAGTATCGCGAAAAGGGCGCCGAGAAAGGCACCAAAATCGGCGTCGAAAAGTTAACGGTCAAAACCCTCCTCGCATGGGACGCGGAAAGCGCCAAAACGCTTCGCGAAAAGTCCTTCACCTGGGAGTTTGACTGGGCAGGCGACGGAACATATGAGCAGACGGTCACAATCCATGTGGCCGATGCCGCGCGTCTGGAGCGCAGATTCGAATACCCCAGCGGCATCAGCGCATCCTATTATGTGGCCAGTCAGAAAGCCCCGCTGGTAAAGACCGGCGTTGAGGGCGCGACGCAGTTCACTGCCGAGTACATCGAAAGTGACGGCGACACCGCGCCGGAAACAAAAATCATCGGTGATGAAGTCACCTTCAATGTGCCGGGCAAAATCAAGGTCACGGCCAGCGCGCCGGATGACGGCATCTTTACCGCGGCGGAGAGCAGCTATGTTTTCGCGGTGAAACGCTCTGCCGTAAGCGTTGAGTTTGCGAACAGGACGCCAGAGATCTCGTTTGATCCGAAGGAAACCGCGCAGACCTATCGCCAGACGGTCACGAATGCGAAAAACCGCGAGGTCATCTATACGATCACAGAGCAGAAGGAGCTGGACAGCGACAAAGCGGCAAACGTTGCGACGATCGCTGCGGACGGCACGCTGACCATCCTGCGCTCCGGCAAGGTCACGGTCAAGGCCAGCACGGCGAAGACCAACCTGTACGAGGAAAGCACCGCGTCCTATATCCTCACGGTCAAGCGCGCGGTGGACGATTCCCTTCTGACCTTCGCCGAGGAAACCACCGAGGAAAAACCGGCGGAGCTGATCTACGGCCGCACGGAGTATACCATCGAGCTTGACGGCCGCGGCGGCAGCCTGTCGGCGGAGCTGCCGGACGGACTGTCGGAGGCGATCTTCTTCGGCGGCGAGCTGACCGTTACGCTGAATGACCATGCGACCGGGCTGTTTATCATTCCGGTCACCCGCGCCGCGGATGAGAAATACGAGAAGGTCACCAAGAATTACTACCTCCGGATCTCCTACGCGCAGGCACCCACCCCGGCCTATACAATGCTGGGCGACACGAAGAACGACAGCGGCTGGTTTACCGGCTCCGTCACCGTCTCCGCGCCGGAGGGCTGGGAGATTGCGACCGGCAACAGCCTGACGGGCGAAACCTGGGCGGAGGCCCTGCCTGTCTTTACAAAGGAAGGCGTGAGCGAAGCCGGGAAAGTATATCTGCGCCGCATGAACGGCGGCGAGCCGGAAATCACGGACGCGATTGACTACGCCGAGATCAAGATCGACCGGATCGCGCCCGCCGACCTCACCTACGATGTCCGCAAGGTCACCGGCGAAGCAATTCTGGAATTCCTTACCTTCGGCTGGTACAATGCAAGCATCAAATTCACCCTCACCGCCAAGGATGCCACCTCCGGTGTGGAGAAATTCGAATACTGGTTTGTAGATGACAGCGGCAGCGTGATCAGCGGCTCGCGCAAGGAGATCACGGAGGTCGCATACAATGAAAAAACCGGCGTCTACTCGGCGGAATTCACCCTCAAGCCCGAGATAAAGGGCACCCTGCACTTCGTCGCCATCGACAAGGCGGGCAACTGCTCCAAAGATCAGGAGGGCAACGAGGTCATCCTGGAGAAAACGCCGCCCACGCTTGCCCCGGAATATTCCGCGGCAGTCCGGAAAGCCGGAGAGACCCGCTACTACGACAGCGACACGCCGGCCTACGTTTTGCTCAAGCTGGTGGATAACGAGCGGCTGACGCAGAAAAACGGCGATGTTCTTGCCAAGGTTATGGAGGACGGCAAGGAACTCCAGGTCAACTGGTTGGTCCACTCCGACGGGAAAACCGCCACCGCGGCGGTCACGTTCTCCGGCGAGGGCGCCCATCACGTCACCGTTCAGGCCTGGGACGCAGCGGGCAACGAAATGAACGCTGCCACCGACCTGCAGATCATCGACCTGACCAAGCCGGTTGCCGATGCACAGTACGCCAATCCGCAGAGCAGCGCCGGCGATACGCTCTACTATGCCGGTACGGCTGAGGTGACGCTCCGGGTCGTGGATACGAACCTTGACAAGGCGGATATCACCGTGAAGGATAACAACACGGAGGTCACCGGTCTTGTCTGGACGCAGGATGCGAAGGATCCTGCCGTCTGGACGGCGGTCTGCACCGTCTCCGGCGAGTGCAAGCACATCCTGACTGTGGACGCATTCGACCTTGCAAACAACAAGATGGACACCTTTACGTCCAGGACGCTCATTCTCGACCAGACCAAGCCGGTTTCCGGTGTGCAGTACGCCGATCCGCAGAGCAGTCTGGGCGACACCCTCTACTATGCCGGCGCATTTGAAGTGACGCTCCGGGTCACGGACACGAACCTTGACCCGGCGGACATCACCGTGAAGGACAACGATGCGCCGGTCGCCAACCTCACCTGGACGCAGGATGCAAACGATGCCTCCGTCTGGACGGCAGTCTGCACCGTCTCCGGCGAGGGTGCGCATATCCTGACCATGAACGCGCACGACCGCTCAAACAACGAGATGGACACCTTTACGTCCAGGACGCTCGTCATCGACCAGACCAGGCCGGCTGCCGAAGTAAAGTATGCCGACCCGATGGGCAGCACGGATGACACGCTCTACTATGCCGGTTCCTTTACGGCAGCGCTCAAGGTCACGGACACGAACCTTGACCCGGCGGATATCACCGTGAAGGATAACGGGGAAGTGGTCGCCAACCTCGCCTGGACGCAGGATGCAAACGATGCCTCCGTCTGGACGGCGGTCTGCACCGTCTCCGGCGAGGGTGAGCATATCCTGACCATGACCGCGCGCGACCGTGCGAAGAACGAGATGGAGCCCTACACCTCTCCCAATCTGCTGATCATCGACCAGACGCCGCCGGTCTCCGAAGTGAAGTACGCAGACCCGATGGGCGGCACGGACGATGTGCTCTACTATGGCGGTGCGTTTGAAGTGACGCTCCGGGTCACGGATGTCAACCTTGACCCGGCGGATATCACCGTCATGGACAACGGCGAAGTGGTTTCCGGCCTGGAATGGAAGCCGGAGGGAAAAAGACCCACCGTCTGGACGGCAATTTGCACCGTCTCCGGCGAGGGCGGGCATATCCTCACCATGACCGCGCTGGACCGCGCGAAGAACGAGATGGAGCCCTTTACCTCCAAGAAGCTCATCATCGACGAAACCGCGCCGATCGCCGGTGCGCAGTATGCCGAGCCGAAGAGCAGCACGGACGAAAAGGACTACTATGACGGCGCGTTTGAAGTGACGCTCCATGTCGCAGATACGAACCTTGACCCGGCGGACATCACCGTCATGGACAACGGCGAAGTGGTTTCCGGGCTTGTATGGACGCAGGATGCGAATGATCCTGCCGTCTGGATGGCGGTCTGCACCATCTCCGGCGAGGGCGAGCACATCCTCACCATGACCGCGCACGACCGTGCGAAGAACGAAATGACTCCCTACACTTCGCCCAAGATCCTTGTCATCGACCAGACTGCCCCGGTGATCAACGTCATCTACGCCAACACCGATGTGAAGAACGTCATCGACGGCATTTCCTACTTTGACCGCGAACAGACCGCGACCATTGAGATCATGGAAACCAACTTCTCCGCGGAGAACGTCACCCTGACCGTCACGGCCAAGGACGTGACCGGCAAGGACATCGCCACAGAGGACTTCCTCGCGGCGCTCCGCGATGCACGCAAGTGGAGCCATGAGGGCAGCAAGCATACCGCCACGGTCAGCTTCCCGGTGGAAGCCAACTATACCCTCACGGTTGCCTGCACCGACCTCGCCGGCCTCGCCTCGGAAAAGTACGAGGAGGACCGGTTCACCGTCGATACCACCGCGCCCACCAACCTCACCGTTTCCTACAGCACGAGCCTGCTGGACCGCGTGCTTGAGGGCGTGACCTTCGGCTATTACAACGCCCCCGTCACCGTCACCGTCACGGCTGACGATGCGATCTCCGGCGTACACGGCATCGTCTACAGCTATGCCAAGGCGCCGAACGTCAGCGGCGTGAACGCGGAGCTTCTGAATGACGCCATTTCCGCCGCGGACATCCGCAGAAACGGCTACACCTTCACCGCGACCTTCACCATCCCCAAAACGGCTCTGACCGCGAACAGCCAGTTCAACGGCACCGTCAACTTCACCGCGACCGACCGCTCCGGCAGGGGCATGTCCTATGCCGACAGCCGCCGCACCGTCGTCGATACCATCCGCCCGGCGGCGGAGGTCACGCTCACCGAGCCCGCCTACAAGGAAGGCACGACCGCCTACTATGCAGGTACCGCCGGCGTGAGAGTGCGCGTCAACGAGGCCAACTTCTATGCCGCGGACGTGGTCTTCGAGGTCACGAAGGACGGCGCCCCCTTCCCCGTGACCGCCGATTGGACGGACAATTCCCCCGATCTGCACACCGGCGTGTTCTCGCTGACGCAGGAGGGCGAGTATGTCGTCAGAATGCGCTATACCGACCGCTCCGGCAACGTCATGGAGGACTATGTGTCCGATACGCTCATCGTCGATGCCACCGCGCCGGAACTCACCGTCACAGGCGTGAAGGCGGACTCCGCCAATAGGGAAACGCCCTTCGGCTTCGTCGTCACGGCGAAGGATAAGCACCTCGACCCCGCCACGCTCACCGTCACCCTCACCGCGGTCGTCCGCGATGAAGCCGGCAAGTACGCCGTCAAGACCCTTGCGCTCGACCCCGTCGAGATCGTCAAGGCGGGCGAGGAGTGCCGCATCACGGTGAAGGATCTGAAGGAGGACGCGGTCTACAGCCTAAGCTGCACCGTGGCCGACCGCTCCGGCAACGTCCGGAAGACCTTCACCCTGCACGACGGCAAGGAGCATGAGAAAATCAGCTTCTCCGTCAACCGCAACGGCTCGACCTTCTCTGTGGACGAGAATACCGCGCAGCTTCTGGAGCGCTACTACACCTACGAGGTCACGGAAAATGTCGTGATCTTTGAGACGAACGTCGATCCCGTCGAGCACTACGCCATCAAGCTCAACGGAAGAGAGCTGAGCGAGGGCACGGACTACACCACCACCCTCACCACCGAGCCGGGCAAGTGGGCGCTGCGCACCTACACCCTGAATAAGAACCTCTTTGTTACCGAGGGCGGCTACAACGTGGTTGTCGAGTCCACGGACAAGACCAACACCGTCACCTACAGCGACGTCAAGAGCCTGGACATCTCCTTCGTGGTTGACCAGACTGCGCCGGTTCTCACGATCAGCGGCCTGAAAACGGGCGGCCGCTACCAGACCACCGAGCAGACCGTCACGGTCATCCCGACGGATGACGGCGGCCGGCTGTACAGCTTCCGCGCTCTGGTGATGGACTCCGACGGAATGCCCCTGCGCAGCGAATCCGGCGAGGACATCAGCGTCCGCTTTGACCTCTCCGGCGAAGAGCTGCACGAGTACCTCAGGCAGCACGATGGCATGATCACCTTCACCGTCCCGGAGGGACTGGAAAATCAGGTGCGCCTGATCTGCGCAGACTGCGCACAGCACGCCGACGGCACGACCAACGTCTGCGACGAGCTCTACGAGCGCGTGACGGTGTCGAGCAATCTGTTCATCATCTTCTTCGCCAATAAGGGCCTGTTCTACGGCTCTCTGGCGGGCCTGGCCGCAGTGCTTGCGCTCATCATCTTCCTGATCGTGGGCAAGAAACGCAAGAGCAGCAAGAAGTAAAGCACATTCAACCTGCGCCGGGGAGGGCTTCCTCCCCGGCTTTTTTTCATTCCGGCGGGAGCTGCGCTTGCGCCCTCCGGAATGAGATGCTATAATGAAGCCGAGAATACAAACGGAGGTGCACAAAATGCAGTACAGTGAATTTCAGGGACTTCGCCTGTCGCGTCTGGGCTTCGGCGCCATGCGCCTGCCCCTGCTTCCCGGCGGCACGGATGCCGACATCGACGAGGCGCAGGTTGCGCAGATGGTGCGCTACGCCATGGAGCACGGCGTGAATTATTTCGACACGGCGTATCCCTACCATGGCAGCCGTTCCGAGCTGGTCATCGGCCGCGCACTCAAGGCCTACCCGCGCGAGTCGTTCTTCCTTGCGACCAAGTTCCCCGGCCACCAGATCTCCGAGCGCTATGATCCCAAGGCGGTCTTTGAGGAGCAGCTGAGAAAGTGCGGCGTGGATTACTTCGATTTTTACCTGCTGCACAATGTCTACGAAAACTCCATCCATACTTATCTGGATCCGCGCTGGGGCATTATCGACTATTTCCTTGAGCAAAAACGGCTGGGGCGCATCCGTCACCTCGGTTTTTCCACGCATGGCCGCGTGGAGACGATGGAAACCTTCCTCCGGCACTGCGGCGAGCACATGGAATTCTGCCAGATCCAGCTCAACTACCTCGACTGGACGCTTCAGGATGCGAAGGGCAAGTACGAGCTGCTGGAAAAGCACAATATCCCCGTCTGGGTCATGGAGCCGGTGCGCGGCGGCAAGCTGGCGCAGCTCCCGGCGGAGCTGAGCCGCGAATTGAGAGCCCAGCGCCCGGAGGAGAGCGACGCGGCGTGGGCGCTGCGCTGGCTGCAAACGCTGCCGAACGTCAAAGTGGTTCTGAGCGGAATGTCCAACCTGGCGCAGATGCAGGACAATGTTGCCACCTTCAGCGGCGGCGAGCCGCTCGACAGCGAAGAGATCGCGCTGCTGGCGCGGGTAGCCGATGCGCTGCATCAGGGTGTGCCCTGTACGGGCTGCCGCTACTGCTGCAAGGGCTGCCCGATGGGGCTCGACATTCCCATGCTGTTGAAATATTACAATGATGCGAAGTTCCAGCCCTCCGTGAACCTCGGCATCGCGATCGAGGCGCTGCCGGAGGACAAGCGGCCGTCGGCCTGTGTCGGCTGCGGCCAGTGCGCGCAGGTCTGCCCGCAGGGAATCGACATTCCCGGCGCCATGCAGGATTTTGCCGAAATCTGCGCGAAGCTGCCGAGCTGGGCGGAGATCTCCCGTCAGCGTGAGGAAGCCGCCCGCAGAAACCACTGCTGATTTGCAGTTGAAAAAAGATGGCGCAGACGGTTTCCCGTCTGCGCCTTATTTTCCCCAAATAATCTTCTGAAAAACGCCGGGAGTCCGTTCTGTTTCGGAATCCCGGCGCATATACTATCTATCAGAGTGTTTGCAGAAGCTCCTCGACACGGATGCAGTGCTGCGGAAAACGCGCCAGCAGCTCCGGCGCAGCCGAAGCCATCAGATAGGGGCTTCCGGCGTAGTCGAGCATACCGATGTCGTTGTAATTGTCCCCGACGGCGAGAATTTCCTCCCGCGCGATGCCCAGAAGCGCTCCCAGCCGCCGCAGGCCGTCGGCTTTGTCCGCACGGGTGAAATCAACCCAGCGCTCGCCCGCGATGCGCGGCGGCAGGGGAAGACCGGCCAGCTCCGGGACGAGCGCGGCAGGGTCGGGACAGAAGGCCGACACCTTGAGCAGCTCCTCCGGAATGTCCTCCGGCGCAGGCACATAGACCACGCGGTTGCCGACCTGTGCGATCGTCTCGACGATCTCCTGCCCTTTCGGGAAAAGATAGCAGCCGTTCACGCCGGAAACCATCAGCTCGCATTCCGGCCGGGCGAGAATGGCGCGGCAGATGCGCAGCGCATCCGCCCGCCTGATAGGCAGGGAATCGAGCAGCGTCCCGTCCGGGGCGTAGAGCTCTCCGCCGTTTTCGCAGATATAGTACAGCGTGTCCGCGACGGGCGCAAACAGCCGCCGCAGGCTCTCCAGCCGCCGCCCGCTGGTCGGGCAGAAGCGGATTCCCCTGGCTGCCAGCCGCGGGATCTCCCGCAAAACGGCGGGCGCGATTTCGGTCTGCCCCGGAAACAGCAGCGTGCCGTCGATGTCGCAGGCAATCAGTCGAATCATGGGAGCTCCTTTCTACTTTGTGCTGTCCTGATATTCTGACGGGCTGATGCCGGTCAGCTTTTTGAACGTGGCGGAAAAATACGCGATGTCGCGGTAGCCGACCTGCTCTGCCACCTCGTAGACCTTCCGGCGGCAGTCGCGCAGCAGTTCCATGGATTTGTGGATGCGGTAGCGCGTCAGGTAAGAGAGAATGGTCGTGTCCGTTTCCTTTTTGAACAGGTGGCTCAGATGCCCCTCGCTCAGGCCGAGCTGCTGGGCGATCATGCCGACGGACAGGTTGGGATTGCCGTAGTTCTCTGCGATGCAGTCCATGGCGGAGAGCACGTAGCGGCTCTGCCCGCCCTTTTTCGGCAGCTCAATCTCTCTGGCGTGCGAGGACTGTGCCTCCAGCTTCTTTTGCAGCGACTGCACCGACAGCTCCAGATCGCCGTCGTGGAAAGGCTTGAGCAGAAAATCCACTGCGCCCAGCCGCATCGCGCTGCGGGCGTATTCAAAGCTGTCATAGGCGGTCAGGATGATCGCCGGGGCGCGGCAGCCGCGCTCACGGAGCCGGCGCAGCATCTCGATACCGTCCATCTTCGGCATTTTCAGATCCGTGATGATGAGCGTCGGCTCGCAGCGCTCCACGGCGGCGAGCGCTTCCTCGCCGTTGGCGGCCTCGCCCACGACCACGCAGTCGATCGCCGCCCAGTCCACCGTCAGGACGATGCCCTTGCGGATCATTTCTTCATCTTCAACGACCAGTACCTTCAGCATGGCCGGAACCCTCCTTCCGTGTGACGGGCAGGACGGCGGTGATGACCGCGCCCGCGCCCTGTGCGCGGTTGGCAAGAAACAGGCCGAATTCCGCGCCGTAGTGTTTTTGCAGAATGGTGTCCACATTGAACAGCCCCAGATGCCCCTCGCCTGCGGCGCGGGGACGGTATTTTCCCAGCAGCTCCGGCGGCAGGCCTGCGCCGTTGTCCGCCACACAGACGCGCAGCACGCCGCCGGAGGCGGAGGCCGTGACCTCCAGCCGCCCGCCGTCCACGCCGGTCAGCCCGTGCAGGACGGCGTTTTCCGCCAGAGGCTGGAGCATCATCTTCGGCACGAGGCAGTCTTCCAGCTCTGCCGGGATCTCCACGGAGAAGGTGAAGCTGTCGGCCAGCCGGATGCGCTGGATCTCCATATAGCGCTTGAGAACCTCCACCTCCTGCTGTAGGGAAACGAACTCCTCCGGTCGGATGCAGAAGCGCAGAATGTCGGCAAGGTCGGTGGACATCAGGGCGACCTGCGGAACCTGATTGATCTTGCTGATCCATTTCATGGTGTCGAGCGTGTTGCAGAGGAAATGCGGATTGAGCTGGGCTTGCAGCATCCGGATCTGCGCTTCGTTGAGCGCACGCTGGTTGTCCACCAGAAGCTGCTGATTTCGCTTGAGGTCGATGACCATGCGGTTGAACTGCTGTGCCAGTTCGCCCAGCTCGTCCGATTGCAGCACCGGAACGTGAACGTCCAGATTGTTTTGGCCGACCTGCTGCAAGGCGTTGTGAAGCTGCCCGATGGGGCGGAAGAGCTGGCGGCTCATCTGAAGGCTCATCGCCACGCACACGCCGATGCAGACCAGTGCGCAGGTGATGCTGACGGTGTACAGAAGCCGCATCGTACTGCGGGTAAAGACCTGCGGCTGCTGCAAAACGACGCTCAGCCCCGTCGCAGGGTGCCTGCGGATGCGGTAGAAATAGTCCTCGGACAGACCGGTGAGCGTATCACCGGAGAGAAGCTGCGAGCGCAGCTTTGCCGCAAGTGCGCCGCCCAGTGCGCTGTTTGTGCAGTACACCGGCCGCCAGTAGCGGCTCAGAACGGCCAGGTCGTTCTGCGTGCCGGCCTTGCCGCCCAGAAGCGATTGCAGCCCCGCGGCGGAAACGCCGATGACCAGATAGCCCGTGGGCGCGCCGTAGGCGTCGGTCAGCAGCGCTGCGCCCTGCAAGACCGCATCGGAAGAGGGTTGCTCGCCGGAAATATAGACCAGCTCGTTTTCCGGCGCCTGCGCCGCCTCGTAGAGAATGCCCCAGGAGGTCGGAAGATTGAGATCGTCGGGTGCGGACTGCGTGGAATAGCGCCAGCGGCCGCTGATGTCGTAGAGATCGAAGCGGGCGAAATTCTTTGCGTCACCGGAGGCGCGGAAGAGCTGAACGTTGACCAGCGTGTCCTCTGCGCGCTCGTCAAAGAGCGCCCGGCTGACGGTCTGGTTGTTCCTCAGCGCTTTGACCGCGCTGCGGATGCCATTGTCCAGGCCGTCGAGCGCGAGGATGCTCTCTTCCAGCGCCTGCTCGGACTGCGCGTCGGCGCTGCTTGTCAGACGCAGCCGGAAGATCTGCAAAAGCATTGCCGAGCAGATCAGAAGCGGCACGAGCGATACGATCAGAAACCCGGCAAACAGTCGTTTGCGGAAGGAGTAGGAGCGTTTCATTTCCCGCCCTCCCCGTCAAGGAGCGCGTGAAAGCGCTCAAGAATCGCACTGCGCTCGCTGCTCGCCTGCGAAATATCATACGCCGTCATCCGGATTTTTTCAAGCCTGACCAACGCAGCGGGGGGCTCAATGTCGCTTCGCACGCTGCGGCGGGAGAATTCCGAATCCTGCAAGAGTGTCTGCACGTCGCGGCTGACGGTGAAATCGAGGAAGCGCCGCGCGTTGTCGGCGTGCTGCGCCCCGCGCAGCAGAGCGCTTCCGTCCGGGACGGCGCTGGTGCCGTCGGCCGGGTAGACCATGCGCAGGTTTTCGCCCGCGGCGATGCGCTTGAGCGCGGTCTCTTCCAGTGTAATGCCAACCCAGTCCGTGCCGTCTGCAACGGAGGAGAGAATGTTGCCGGAGGAGGAGAGAAGCTTTCCGTCCAGATTCTCCGCAAAGGCGCGGAGGGTGTCCTCCTGCGGCGCGTCCACGGCGCTGAGCATGGTCATGAGCCCGGTGTAGCAGGAGCCGGACACGGCGGGGTCGGCAAAGGCGATTCTGCCGCGCAGTTCGGGCCGCAGGAGATCCTGCCAGCCGGTCAGCTCCGTGCGGTCGATGAGCTTCGGATTGTAGATCAGCACGACGGGCAGGGCGGAAAAGGGCGTCCACAGGCCGTCCGGATCGCGGTACTGCGGGGCGATGTCCTCGCTGCCGGCGCAGAGATAGGGGGTGAAGTATTCGCTGTAGGCTTCCAGACTTTCCACGCCGCCGCCGAACATCACGTCGGCGCAGGGGGACTCGGCCTCCCAGGAAATGCGTTCAAGCAGCTCGTTGGTGCCGCCGGTGACCACGTCTACCCAGATGCCGGTGCGCTCCTCAAACTCTTTGACGATCGGCCACCAGACCTCCTTTTTATGGGAGGTGTAGATCACCAGCCGCTGCTCCTGCGCAGGGGCGAAGTCCGTGCCGTCCGGCGCGGAGTCCGCGGCGCAGCCTGCCAGCAGGAGCACTGCTGTCACCAGCGCCGCGAGGCGGAAGAAAGCCCGTTTTTTCATTTTGATCTCCTTTGCTTCATGGTCTTCTGCACTTTGCCTAATTATAGCATGAAATCCGGATGGTTTTCATTAAAAACACACAAGAATCTCAGAATCCTACAAAATAACGCAGATTTGTCCACTGTTCAAGCGCCGCAGAAAACGGTAAAATGGAAACATGGATGGGACGGAAACCCGCCCCGGTATCCGAAATTGTATAGGAGGAAAATTGCAATGAAAAGAATTCTCGCACTGCTTTTGGCCGTTTGTATGATTCTGGCGCTGGCAGCCTGCGGCACGCAGGAGCCCACCAAGCCGTCCGGCGATGCACCGGCCGGTTCCGATGAAAGCAAGACTCCCGTGGCATCCAAGGATGACGAGCCCGAGGAAAACCTCACCGCCGTCCAGAAGATCATCAAGGAAGCCGAAGGCATGACCCTTGAAGAGCTGGCCAAGAAGGCCATCGAGGAATCCAACGGCAAGATGTTCTACGGCGTGGGCAACTCCAGCCGCGGCAAGAGCGCACTGCCTCTGTTCATTGAATATCTGAAGTCCATCGACTCCAATTATAACATGGATTTCGAGTGGCAGCAGCCGAAAAACAACAAAATTTTCGATCAGCTCACCGCTGACTCCCTCAAGACGACCGGCACCTTCGCCATGACGCTGATCCAGGACGGCAACCAGATCGAAAGCAAGATGGTTCAGACCGGCATCCTCGACACCTTCATCCCGAAGGACTGGGCGGACGCCAACAAGACCACGGCCGATGAGTACAAGGGCTTCCTGCCCCTCCAGACCCTGAACAAGGTCTTTATGTACAACTCCACCGGCTCCAAGACCTATGACAACTGCTGGGACTTCGTCGCCGAGGGCGAGCATGGCCTGTTCATGGACATCGACTCCGAGATCGTCGGCAAGAACTTCCTGTACATGCTGACCCGTGACGACTATGCCGCATGGCTGAAGGAAGCCTATGAGGCGCTGCCCGCCGACGAGCAGGCTTACTTCCAGCCCACCATCAAGGCGATGGAGTCTGAGGCGGACGACCTCGGCCTCGGCGCCGACGGCGCATATGCCCTGGCATGGATCAAACTCTGGGTCGAAAGCTATAACGCCCAGACCGACGACGGCCCCATCTGCAACACCCTCGTCGATGCCTCCGCGACCGATCAGTTCGGCCTGCTGGTTTATTCCAAGCTCCGCTCTGTCGAGGAGTCCAGCTCCGTTTCCGTCAACAACATCAAGGTCGCCGCTTATGAGGACGGCTACAAGGGCATCGGCGGCTATGGCTACTGCCATTACCTCTTCGTCACCGACAACAGCCCCCTGCCCTGGACGGCCTGCGCTTTCATCGCCTACATGACCTGCACCGCCGACGGCTTCTCCGCATGGGGCAAGGACATGGGCGGCTACTCCTCCAACCCGAACGTCGCTGCGGAAACGGAAGAGAACTTCCATCATTCCATCGGCGGCATGGCTGAGGACGGCACTACGGTCAAATTCGCAGCGAAGAACGACCGCGGCTACGACTGGTGGACCACCGACGGCGAGCTCGTTCTGGAGGATCCGGAATACTGCGCATCCGTCGCCTTTACCGTCGGCAGCTGGATCGAAATGCTGACCAAGTACAGCGCCGGCTAAAATCCGACCGCGCTTGCCATAAAGCGTGAAAAACAGGAGGTTCTGAACCGGTTTTTCGGAAATATGTTCAGAGTTTCCGTAAAGTAAACTTCGCGGCGCCCTTGGACCAGCGATTTCCCGCCGCGTCCAGGGGCGCCTTCCCTCCGCCGCGGAAGCCTGCGCAGGAGCGGGCTGAGAGCCTTCCCAGTCCGTCCGTGCGCAGCTTTCCACGGCGCACCATCCCGGAAAAGGAGCGTGCCATGAACCAGACAACCCCTCTGCGGGCAAGCAAAAGTACGATTCTGCTGAACAAGCTCAAAACCTACTTTTCCAAGCCCTATAATATCATCCTTCTGCTTCTGGGCATCGTGCTGACTTTCACGACGGTCGCGCCCATCGTGGCCATCATCAAGGATACCTTTAAGATCCATCCCGGCACGATCGACGCCTACCTCACGCAGAAGCAGGACGGCTATACCTTCGTCAATTACATCGACCTCTTCACCAGCAAGATGGCCACGAAGAACCTGTGGATGCCGCTTCTCAACACCGTCCTGCTGGCGGTCGGCACCTGCCTGGTGTCCATCCTCTTCGGCGGCATTTTCGCCTTCCTCATCACGCGGACAAATCTGGCGTGGCGGAAGTACCTGAGCTCCATCTTCATCTTCCCCTATATCATGCCGCAGTGGACGCTGGCCGTCGTGTGGCAGAACCTCTTCAACTCCAACGCCGTCACCGGCACATCCAACGGCCTGCTCGCGGCGCTGTTCAACGTGACTATGCCGGGCTGGTGGTGCAAGGGGCTGTTTCCGAGCATCGTCGTGCTGGGCCTGCACTACGCACCCTTCGCCTATATCCTGATCGGCGGCATCTTCCGCAATATGGACGCCAATCTGGAGGAGGCCGCGACCATCCTCGACACCCCGCGCTGGAAGACCATGCTGCGCATCACCCTGCCGATGGTGAAGCCGGCCATTCTCTCGACCATCCTTCTGGTTTTCGGCAGCGCCATGGGCTCCTATCCCGTGCCGCACTACCTCGGCCTGAACACCCTTTCGACCAAGTACGTGTCCATGAATGACAAGTACACCGGTGAAACCGGCATTCTGGCGATCATCATGATGGTGTTCGGCGTGGCGATCATGCTTATGAACCAGATTTCCCTGCACAGCCGCAAGAACTACACCACCGTCTCCGGCAAGTCCGGCCAGATCTCCAAGATCAATCTGGGCAAGGCGGGCAAGTACATCATCGCGCTGCTGCTTGTGCTCATCACTTTCTTCACGAGCATTTTCCCCATCGCCTCCTTTGCCTTTGAGACCTTCCTGCCGAACCCCGGCGACTATTCCTTCCTCTACACGGGCGACGCCTCCAACCTGACGACCAAGTGGTGGATCACCTCGGAAAACGTCACCGAAAACGGCATGTACGGCCAGAAGGGCATCCTGTATAACAAGACGATCTGGAGGGCCTTCGGCGGCACCATCCTGGTCAGCGTCTGCTGCGCCCTGATTGCGGGCACCATAGGCACAATGATCGGCTACGCGGTGTCGAAAAACCGGCGAAGTAAATGGGCGAATTATGTCAACTCCATGGCGTTTTTGCCCTACCTGATGCCCTCCATCGCCGTCGGCGCGGCCTTCTTCGTCCTGTTCTCCACGGAAAAGCTGAATCTGTTCAATACCTATACGCTGCTCATCATCGTCGGCACGGTCAAGTACATCCCCTTCGCCAGCCGCAGCTCGCTGAACTCCATGCTTCAGCTCTCCGGCGAGATCGAGGAGGCGGCCGTCATTCAGGACATCCCGTGGCACAAGCGCATGACGCGCATCATTATCCCCATTCAGAAATCGTCCATCATCAGCGGCTATCTGCTGCCGTTCATGACCTGCCTGCGTGAGCTGTCGCTGTTCATGCTGCTGTGCGTGCAGGGCTTCATCCTCTCGACCACGCTGGACTACTTCGACGAGATGGGCCTGTATGCCTTCTCCAGCGGCATCAACCTGATCCTGATCGTCACCATTCTTGTCTGCAATACCATCGTCAACAAAGTCACGGGCGCCAGCCTCGACAAAGGAATAGGAGGATAAACCATGCCTGAAATCAGACTAGAACATATTACCAAGCGTTGGGGCAAATTCTACGCCGTGGAGGATCTGAACCTCGTCATCGAGGACAACGCCTTTGTCACTCTGCTCGGCCCGTCCGGCTGCGGCAAGACCACCACCCTGCGTATGATCGCGGGTCTGGAAACGCCCACCTCCGGCCGCATCACCATAGGCGACAAGGTCGTCTTTGACAGCGAAGCCGGCATCAATGTCCCGGCAAACAAGCGCAAGGTCGGATTCCTCTTTCAGAACTACGCCCTGTGGCCGAATATGACCGTCTATGACAACATCTCCTTCGGCCTGTCGAACATCAAGGAGCCGATGGAGCGCATCGATTTTGAGGCAAAGAACGCCGCGCGTCTGGCGCAGCTTCTGGAAGCGCCCGCGGAGGCGGCCAGGGTCATCGAGGACTGCCGCGACCGCGGCGGCAAGCTCGATGAGAAAAAGGCCGTCCTGAAGCTGATCGACGCCTTCACCCTCTCGCAGTACACCGCCAAGCGGCTGCTTGGCTATCATCCGGAAAACGGCGGGGACTTCACCTCCGAGGCCGCCGCGCTGCGCGAGAAGGCCGCAGCGGGGAAGAAGGCGGCCGAGGCAGCGGGCTGCACGCTCGACGCCGAGTACCGCTGGTGCAAGGACGGCAAGCCCGTTCTGCAAACCCGTAAACTGACGAAGGAAGAGATCGACCTGACCGTCCGCCGCGTCAGCCGCATCGTCAAGATCGGCATGTTCATGGATCGCTACCCAGCAGAGCTGTCCGGCGGCCAGCAGCAGCGCGTCGCCATCGCCAGAACGCTCGCCCCGGAGCCTACGGTGCTGTTCATGGATGAGCCGCTTTCCAACCTTGACGCGAAGCTGCGTCTGGAAATGCGCTATGAATTGCAGCGCCTGCATGTCGAGACCGGCTCCACCTTCGTCTACGTCACCCACGACCAGATGGAGGCCATGACGCTGGCCACGCGCATCTGCCTGATCAATAACGGCGTTTTGCAGCAGTATGCCGCGCCGCTGTCCGTCTACCACAAGCCGGCGAACCTGTTTGTCGCGGACTTTGTCGGCAATCCATCCATCAACTTCATCGAGGCAAAGGGCACGCAGATGCCGGACGGTTCGGTGGAGCTGACGCTGCTCGGCGGCCGCAAGGCCGTGTTCCGCCCGAAGGAAGCGCTCAATCTTTCCGCATGGTTCACACAGCGCGACGCGGATGAGGCGGCGCTGCTGGCAGAGAAGAAGCGCAAGGCCGGCGAGAAGGGCGCGGTAGAAAAGGGCAACAAGGATGAGGTCTTCCGCTATCACATTGACCGCGTCACCGAGGAGGACGATTCTCTGGCGGATGAGCCGGTGATCGCCAACGGCGATTTCGTCCTGGGCGTGCGCCCGGAGTTTTTGGACATCAGCGATCCGAACGGGCTTCAGGGCGAGATCTACGGCGCTATGCCCACCGGCATGGAGTCCACGATCAAGGTGCGCATCGACGATTTCCTGTTGACGGGCGTGGTATTCGGCAGCTCCCTGTTTACCATCGGCGCGCAGGTTCCGATCAGCGTTTCCGGTGAGAACATCATGCTCTTCGACCGCAAGAGCGGCAGATGCGTCTGCCTCGGCAGTCTGAAGGTCTGAGTATTTCCCGGGAAAAGCAAAGCATCGCCGGGCGGGATTCCCCGCCCGGCGCATTTTTTCGGTGCAGGAAAGCCTGTCGACCGGACAGACGCCGATAAAAACACCGGCTCGTGAAGAGATTCACGGGCCGGCGTCTGCTGTTTTTTACATCCGCTCCGGTGCGGAGAAGCCCAGAAGGTCGATGCATTCCTCCATGGCGCGCCGGGCCAGCGCGACAAGGGCGATATAGCCGCGCTGCTTTTCCTCGTCCGGCTCGGAGAGGATGCGCGTCTCGTGGTAGAACTGGTTGACTGCCTGCGCCAGCTCATAGACATAGGCGCAGACCGCGTTCGGCGCGGAGTCGCGGTAGGCCATCTGAAGCTGATCGGGCATCTGCGCCAGCGTGAGCTGCAAGGCCTTGGCACTCTCGCTGTCCGCCGGGACGACGGGCAGGTCGGCAGACTTGCCGTAACGCGCCAGAATGGACTTGATGCGCACGATGGTATACAGCAGGTACGGGCCGGTGTTGCCTTCAAAGGCGGAGAAGCGCTCCAGATCGAAGATATAATCCTTTGTCGCAAGGTTGGACAGGTCGCCGTACTTGAGCGCCGCAACGGCAATGATGCGCGCGGTGTCGTGTGCCTCCGCGGATTCGACGAGTCTGTTTTCCGAAATTTTGGCCTCGACGTAGGCCGTGACGTCCTCAATAAGCGTTTGCAGCCGCATCACGCCGCCGTCGCGGGTTTTGAAGGGCTTGCCGTCCTTGCCGTTCATCGTGCCGAAGCCGATGTGCTGCAATTCGACGGCTTCCGGCACAAGGCCGCCCTTGCGCGCGGCGCGGAACACCTGCTCAAAGTGCAGGTTCTGCCGCTTGTCCGTGACGTAGAGAATTTTATCGGGCGCATAGTCCTCCATGCGCTGGACGATGGTGGCAAGGTCGGTCGTGGCGTAGAGCGTCGCGCCGTCGGACTTGACGACGATGCACGGCGGCATTTCTTTCTTATCGCCCGGCTCGGCGACCTCGATGACCCTTGCGCCCTCGCTCTCGGTCAGCACGCCGCGGGCGGCGAGTTTTTCAAGCATGGGCGGGATGTAGGGCTCGGCGTTGCTTTCGCCCTTCCAGACGTCGAAGCTGACGTTCAGATTTTCATAATTGCGCTTCAGGTCGGCTACGGAGATGGCAAGCAGCCGCTGCCACAGCGCATAATAGCCGCGCTGATGCGCCTGAAGCTGCGCCGTGATCTCATGCGCTTTTTTGGCGAAGGCGGGATCCTGCTTGCTCTTGGCGCTGGCGAAGGGGTAGATTTCCTCCAACTCGGAAACCGTGCAGGGTGCGCCCTCGGGATATTCGGTTGCGTTTTCGTCGAAATAGGGCAGTTCCGGGTGACGCTCCTGCAATTCCGCGATAACAAGGCCCATTTGCAGGCCCCAGTCGCCCAGATGGATGTCGCCTATCACCTTATCGCCGAAGTAGCGGTAGATGCGCTTGATGGACTCGCCGATGATCGCCGGACGCAGATGGCCGACGTGCAGGGGCTTGGCGACGTTCGGGCCGCCGTAATCCAGAACGACCGTGCGCGCGGGGATGCTTCCGGTTACGCCGAGGCGCTCCTGCGCGCGCATTTCCTCCATGTGCGCCGCCAGGAATTCGGGTTTGACGCGCAGATTCAGAAAACCGGGCCTGACCGCCTCGGCAACGCTGAATTCCGCGCTGTCCTGCAATTTTTCCGCGACGTCCTGCGCAATCAGCAGCGGGGCCTTGTGCTCCGTTTTGGCCGCAGGCATTGCGCCGTTGCACTGAAATTCGCACAGATCGGGACGGTTGGAGACCGTTACCTTTCCGCAGGCAGGGTCATAACCCGCCGCTTCAAAGGCAGCCGCGACCGCACGGGAGAGTTTTTCCATCAGCTTTTCCATCATAAAAGCTCCTTTGTTGTGATTCTCTCTGTATTCTAGCAAAAAACAGGAGGAAAGTCCATAGGGATTTTCGATATCGTCCCCCGCGGGACGGTTCTGAACTTCCCCCGCACCCCATAGGGAACGGGCCGTCCCGTTCCGCGTGCAGAAACCTCCTCACAGGTATTTTGCGCACAGCGCCGCGGCGAAAAAACCTGCCGCATCCGCGATCAGCGCCGCCGGGACGGTATAGCGCGTTTTCCGGATCCCTGCCGCGCCGAAATAGACCGAAACGGTGTAAAATGTCGTTTCCGTGCTGCCCAGCATGATCGCCGCCGTCCGCCCGACGAGAGAATCCGGCCCGTGGACGGCCATCAAATCCGCGCCCACAGCCAGTGCCGCGCTGCCGGAGATGGGACGGATCAGGATCAGAGGGAGCGTTTCGGCGGGGATTCCCACCGCATCGGCCACGGGCGCCAGCAGCCCGGTCAGCAGCTCCGCCGCGCCGGAGGCACGGAGCATATGCACTGCCGTCAGCAGGACGACGAGGGCGGGAACGATGGACACGAGCAGCCGCAGCCCTGCCCTCCCGCCCTCCAGAAGCGCACCGTAGACATCCTGCTTTTTTGCAAGCGCGGCACAGGCGGCGGCGATCATCAGCAGGGGAATGAGCAGGTCAAGCATGGAAAAACCTCCGGAAAAGCTGCGCCGCCAGCAGTCCGGCCGTGACCGACAGCGCCGAGGTGAGCCACACTGCCGGCAGAATGTCAAAGGGCGCGGCCGCGCCCAGCGAGGCACGCACCGCCGCGACCGTGGTCGGCAGGAGCTGGATGGAGGCCGTATTCATCACGATCAGACGGCACATCTCGTCCGTGGCGGTCTGCGTGCGGGAAAGTGCCTGCATCCGCTTCACCGCGGCGATGCCCATGGGTGTGGCGGCATTTCCGAGCCCGAGCAGATTGGCAGAAACGTTGGCGCACAGATAGCCCATGGCGGTCTCGTCGCGGCTGGCCTGCGGAAAGAGCCGCCGGAACACCGGCCGCATCAGCCTTGCCAGCGTGCGCAGGGCCCCCGCCTTTTCCATCAGCTCTGCCAGTGCGCTCCACAGGCACAGCGGTCCCGCAAGTGACAGCGCCAGCCTCACTGCGTCCGCCGCGCCCTCCATGACCGCGGGCGAAAGCACGCCGAGCCGTCCGCTCAGCGCCGCCGCGAGCACCGCCGTCACGACCAGAACCATCCAGATCACACCCATCACCATGGAACAACACCTCCGCGGACAATCTATGCGGCAGTTCCGTGCAAAATGCGGAATGGCTTCTCAAAAGCATATTGACAGGGAAATTATCGCATGATAAAATAAAAGAAAAGGGGGCGTTGCCATGGGAAACGGAATGATCCGCCGTGTGGACGAGCTGGGGCGCGTTGTGCTGCCGATTGAGCTGCGGCGCGAGCTGGACATTGCGGAGCGCGACCTCGTGGAGGTTCGCCTGGAGGGAGAGGAGATCCTTATCCGGAAATCGACGGCAAAATGTGTCTTTTGCGGCAGAGAAAGCGAGCTGCTCACCTTCCGCGGCCGCTGCGTCTGCCGCCCCTGCCGGAAGCAGCTTTGCGCCGCCGAGGATTGACAAACGCCGCCGCTTCTGCTATTCTGCAATAGAACAGGAGGGACGGCCATGAGCTATGCAGACAATGTTTATAAAGAAACCTGTCGAAAGATTCTGTCCGAGGGTGTCTGGGACACCGACCGCGAGGTGCGCCCGCACTGGCCGGACGGCTCGCCCGCGCACACGGTCAAGGTTTTCGGCGTCGTTAACCGCTACGATCTGAAGAAGGAATTCCCCATCATGACCCTGCGCAGGACGTACTACCGCTCCTGCATCGACGAGCTTTTGTGGATCTGGCAGAAAAAATCCAACGATGTGCATCAGCTCGGCAGCCATATCTGGGATAGCTGGGCGGACGAAAACGGCTCCATCGGCAAGGCCTACGGCTATCAGCTCGGCGTGAAGCACGTCTATCCCGAGGGCGAGTTCGATCAGGTCGACCGCGTGCTTTTTGACCTGAAGCACAACCCGGCCAGCCGCCGCATCCTGACAAATCTCTACAATTTCAGTGACCTGCATGAGATGGCGCTGTATCCCTGCGCCTATTCCATGACCTTCAATGTCAGCGGCAACACGCTCAATGCCATTTTGAACCAGCGCTCGCAGGATATGCTCACCGCGAACAACTGGAACGTGGTGCAGTACGCCGTGCTGGTGCATATGCTGGCGCAGGTGTCCGGGCTGGAGGCGGGCGAGCTGGTGCATGTGATCGCCGACTGCCACATCTATGACCGCCACGTGCCGCTGGTCGAGAAGCTTCTGGAGCTTGAGCCGCTCCCTGCGCCTGAATTTTATGTAAACAAAAAAGTGAAAGATTTCTATGACTTCACCGTGGATGATTTCCGGGTGGAAAATTACCGCTACCACGATTTCCGGGAGAAAATCCCGGTTGCGATCTGAGGCCGCCGCATGGAAGCCATTGTAAATGTGACCCCGGACTGGGGCATCGGCTTTGAAAATCGTCTGCTTGTGGCCATCCCGGAGGACTTAAAGCGCTTCCGCGCACTGACCGAGGGAAAGACCGTCATTCTGGGGCGCAAAACACTGCAAACCTTTCCTGGCGGGAAACCACTGAAAAACCGCAGGAATCTGGTGCTTTCCGCAGATTTTTCCTTCTCCCCGGCGGGGGCGGAGGTGCTGCACGGCGAGGCGGAGCTGCTTGCACTGCTGCGGATGCTGCCCTCGGATGAGCTGTGCGTCATCGGCGGCGAGAGCATCTATCGGCTGCTGCTGCCCTATTGCGGCCGCGTGCGCCTGACGCGGACGTTCTGCGACCTGCCCGCCGACCGCTTTTTCCCTGACCTCGACCGGCTGCCCGGCTGGGCGCCCGTGTGGACGTCGGAGCTGCTGGAGTCCGGCGGGACGAAGTATCAGTTCATAGATTATGTAAACAAGGAGCCGCTGCCGCTGTAGGCTGCCGCCTGCGCGCCGGACGACCGGCGCCTCCTTACGATGCGCTGCCCCCGGCGGGCCGAGTGTTTTCTCGGCCCGCCGGGGGTTTTGACTTCCAGCAGAGCGCGGTGCATCCGGCGCCGCTGCCGGCACTTTCGTCACCGCCGGTGCCGTTCCGTTGAAAACGCCTCAGGACGCCTTCAAAAACTCTGCGGGGTCCATGGGAACATTGTTCCGATAGACCGCAAAATGCAGATGTGGCTCGACTGCCGTTTCGATGTTGGCCGTCCGGCCGATCCTGCCCAGCGTGTCGCCCGCCTTCACACTGTCGCCTGCCTTGACCGCCACATCCTCGGCCAGATTGGAATAATGCGTGGTGTAGCCGCCGTCGTGCCGCAGGACGACGGTTGTTCCGAGGCTTTCGTCGTCATAGACGGTGTAGACGCTGCCATCCGCCGCGGCGCAGACCGCGTCGCCCAGCGCCGCGCTCAGATCGACGCCTTCGTGCGTGCGCCAGTCGCGTGTTGTTGTGTTATAGGCCAGATGGTCCGCCGCGAAGGGGGCGATCTGCCCGCCCTGCACGGGCGCACTGGTTCGGATGCCGCTTTGCTGGGTGTGCTCGGTTGGCTGCGTGCCGGATTCGCTTCCCTCTGTGGCGGCGACGTGCAGCGTTTTCGGCAGGCTCTCCTGTAGCTGCGCGGGGCTGCTTTCCTCGGCAGGAAGCCCGGCCGGTTCGCCGCCGCGCCCGTTCAGCAGAAGATAGCCGGAAACGCCCACCGCCACGGCGCACAGCAGAAGTACGATATAGTACCCTTTTTCGCGCAGAAAGCGCATGAAACCGTTGGATTTGTTGTCGTTTTGCATAATAGCACCTCCGAGCATCAGTATGGGCAGGAAAATTTTTCTTTATACATGAATTTTCTCGACGCTTTTCTCCCCTCGCGCCTGCGTATACTGGAAGCCGGGAAGGGGGAATTCTGATGCATAAATCGGCAATCCGCGTTGCCTGTGCGTTTCTGCTGCTGACGGTCGCGCTGGCCTCCGGCGTGGGGCTGATCAGCGCGGTTTTTGCGGAAAACGGAACGGATGCCGCACCGCCTGCGCCCGCGTCGTCGCCGTCCTCGCCGGATCTGGTGCTGGTGAAGCTTCTGATCGTGGCCGACCCGGAGATTCGCCGGGTGGAACTTCTGCGCGCAGACGGGACAAGCCTGCAAACCCTCGCGCCGGATGCGGAGGGCATGGCGGTGACTGCGCCTTTGCAGCCGGGGCGCTACACGGCGGCGAGCGACCTCGGACGGGTGGAGTTCACCCTCTTTGAAAATGCCTCCGTCGCGACGGGCGACGGCTGCGGCTGGACGGACGGAGAGCAGCTCCATCTGACGCGCGCGCAGGTCGGGACGGTGACGGTCGTGCGGCGGCTCGCGCCGGGCGACGCGGTGGCCTCGGACGGCTGGCTGGACTTCACGCTCATGGGCGGCGGCTACTATGATCGCGCAGTTGCGCGGCGGCAGTCGAGTATGCAGACGGAGGTGCGCTGCACCTTCTACGGTGTGCCCTACGGCGACTATGTGTTATCCGAAAACGGCACGCAGCGCACGGAGGTGACCGTCAGCGCGCAGGAGGCGCATCCGCAGGTCACGCTGACATGACCCCGGCTCGCCGGAACGCACCTGCGGACGGCCTGTGTGCCGGACAAAAGACAAAACAAGAAAATCCCCGGTCGGCTTTTTGCCGACCGGGGATTCATATTTATAACTGGTTTTCAACAAAGGCCGTCAGATCGCCGACGGTGCGGAGCGACCGCAGGTCGTCATCCGTCCACGCAATGTCAAACTCCTGCTCCAGCGAAAGCATCAGCTCCGCCAGATCCTCAGGCTCCGCCTCCAGATCCTCCAGGATCACGGTGGAAGGGAGAACCCGCTCCTCCTCACAGCCGAGCTGCTCTGTCAGAAGTTGACGGATCGTTTCAAAGACCAAGTTAACACCTCCCGTTTTTGCTCATGCCATATCAGTATATAGGCAAAGTCCGGGAAATGCAATAGGGAGTTTTAATGAACGGCGACTTTTTTGAATAGAATTATCCTGCCAGGATCTCCGCCTTCAAAACGCCGGAAATCGCGCTCAGTGAGCGGACCATGTCTTCCACGCCGTCGGTCATATTCGTCGTTTCGGCGGAGATGGTCACCGAGGCGCAGCCGTTGGTGGGAATGGTTTGGTTGATGGTCAGTATATTTGCGCCGAATTGGGCAAAAATGGAAAGTATGGAGGACAGAAGGCCAGTTACGTCGCGCAGAATGAACTGGAATGTCAGGATGCGGCCGGCCATCATGTTCTGGAAGGGAGCAATCGCGTCGCGGTATTTATAAAACGCGCTGCGGCTGATGCCCGTTGCCTTGGCAGCCTCGTTCACCGTGGTTGCCTCGCCGGTTTCCAGAAGCCATTTTGCCTCTGCCACCTTGAGGAATACCTCCGGCAGTGCCTTGGCCTCGACGATGTAATATTTCGGCAGTTGCGTCATGAGCAAACCCTCCGTATTTCTACATATATATTCTGATTTTACCACATTGTTTTCCAGATTGCAAGACCGCAAAAAGGGAGGTTCGCACATGAAAAAGCCATGGCGTCTGGCGCTCTTTGCACTTTGTTTTCTCGTGGCGATCCGGCTGACGGCAAGGTACCTGCTGCCCATCGGGCTTCCCTTTCTTCTGGGGTGGCTCGTCAGCCGCACGGCGGAGCCGGCGGTGAAGCGGCTGGCCGGACGCGGCTGCCCGCGGTGGCTGGCGTCCTTTCTGTGCGTCACGGGCGTGCTGGCGGCTGCGGCTGCGCTGCTGTGGCTGCTGGGACGGTCTGCCTGCACGGGGCTGACGGAGCTCGCCTCGCGGATGCCCGGCTATCTCGCCTCGCTCTCCGCGCCGCTCGGACGGCTGAAGCGGCGGCTGCTCCTGCTTGCAGCGCGGCTGCCCGACGGCATGGCCGGGGCTGCCGGGCAATGGCTGGAGGGCTTTTTCGCCGGAAGCTCAGGGCTTGCCGAATCCCTCTCCGGGTGGCTGCTGCGCTTTGTCACGGGGACGCTGAGTTCCGTGCCGGAGATCGCGCTGTTTCTGCTGACGGCGCTGCTCTCGGCCTATCTCATCTCGACCGAGCAGCCGCGCCTGTGCGCCGCGCTGGGACGGCTGCTGCCTCCGGCGCGGCGGGAGCAGCTCATAGTCCTTCGCGAACGGCTGAAGACTGCGCTCGGCGGCTATCTGCGGGCGCAGGTGCGGCTGATGGGCGTGACCTTTCTCCTTGTGGCGGCGGGGCTGCTGCTTCTGCGGCGGGAGCATGCGCTGCTGACTGCCGCGCTCATCGCGCTGGTGGATGCGCTGCCGGTCTTCGGCGTGGGGACGGTCATGGTGCCCTGGGGCGCACTGACGCTGCTGCGCGGCGACACCTGCACGGGGCTCGGGCTGCTTGCGGTCTATGCCGCGGCCTCGCTGACGCGGACGTTTCTGGAGCCGCGGCTTCTCGGCAGGCAGATCGGGCTGAGCCCGCTTCTGACGCTCGTGAGCCTGTACGCCGGGTACCGGCTGTACGGGATTCTGGGGATGATCCTGCTGCCCGTGGCGGTGATCCTGTGCAGGCAGGCCTATGAGCTGATGGAGCCGGAAAAGAAGGGAAAGCCCCGCGAGGGGGCGCAATGACGCGCGTTTGATCTGTGCCTGCCCTCCTGCGAGGACGTCTCTGCGGGGGTGTTCGGCGCCGGGGAAAGTTTTTTTGTATTTTTTCAAAAAAACGCTTGCATTTTGCAAAAAAATCGGTACAATGATATCGACAATGCGACGCTGCAGGGAGTAGGAACAGTGCGTTAAGTACCGGTTGGATGGGAGGTTGCCGCCGGGCGAAGGAGATTTCGGTCTCCGCGGTACTGTTACCGCAACCGCCTGAGCAAGATGTCCCTATCCTTATCGGGGCATAGTGTCGCGTATATTTCAACCTCCTTCCATTATTTTCAGGGAGGATTTTTTTATGTCCAAAACCAACCGTTTCCCCGTTTCGCGCATCGCGATCGACGCCGTTCTGATCGCACTCTACTTCGGCCTGTCGTGGGCGTCCGTTGAGATCGGCGGCATCAAGCTGACCTTCGTGGGTCTGGCTTCCATCATCGCCGCCATGGTGTACGGCCCGATTGACGGCTTTCTTGTCGGCTTCCTCGGCGCCTTCTGCGAGCAGATGCTCAAGTACGGCTTCACCGCGACCACCCTTCTGTGGCTGCTGGGGCCGGCCATGCGCGGTCTGATCGTCGGCTGTGCCAAGGTGATCTTCAAGAAGGCCATGTCCACGGAAAACCTGCTGAAGAACCGCCGTCCGTACGTGTTCTTCGCCGCCAGCATTCTTGCCGGCCTGGTGGTTTCCGTGTTCAACACGATGGCGTTCTACATCGACGCGAAAATGTTCCACTACTACACCTATGAGCTGATCTTCGGCGTGTTCTGGCTGCGGCTTCTGCTGGGCGCTGCCGCGTCTGTGCTGATGGCGCTCGTCACCCTGCCGGTGCTTGCCGGAGTGCAGCACACAATTCTGATTCCAAAGAAGGTAAAATCATGACCTATCCTGAAGCGCTGAGCTACATTCATTCCGTGAGCTGGAAGGGCTCCGTGCCGGGTCTGTCCCGCACCCGCGAACTGCTCGAGCGCATCGGAAACCCGCAGAACAAGCTGAAATTCGTCCACATCGCCGGCACCAACGGCAAGGGCTCCACTGCCGCCATGCTGGCCTCCGTATTCCGCGCCGCGGGCTACCGCACGGGGCTTTACACCTCGCCCTTCATCCTCTGCTTCAATGAGCGGATGCAGGTGAACGGCGAGATGATCTCCGATGAGGAGCTGGCGGAGATCACCGAGTTCGTCCGGCCGCACGCCGAGGCGATGCAGGATCATCCGACGGAGTTCGAGCTGGTCACGGCCATCGCCATGGAATATTTCATGCGCCATGACTGCCAGATCGTCTCTCTGGAGGTCGGACTCGGCGGCGAGCTGGACTCCACGAACGTCATCTCCACGCCGGAGGCTTCCGTCATCTGCAACATCGGCCTCGACCACACTGAGGTGCTGGGCGATACTCTGGAGGAGATCGCCTCCGCCAAGGCCGGCATCATCAAGGGCGGCGACGCGGTGATCTACCGCGGCAAGCCGAGCGTCGAGCGGGTTTTTGAAGAGGCCTGCGCCAGAACCGGCGCACGCCTGCACAAGGCGGATTTCGACGGCATTCGACTCTGTCACGCCGACTTCACCGGCCAGGTTTTTGACCTCGGCGCGAGAGAAAATCTGGAAATTCCGCTTTTGGGGGAGCATCAGCTCAGGAACGCCGCCGTCGTCGTCGCGACGGTGGATGCGCTGACCGCCAAGGGCTGGAAGATCTCCGAGGAGCAGCTCCGCAGGGGCCTGAAGACCGTCTCCTGGCCCGGCCGCTTTGAGCTGCTGCGCAAAAAGCCCGTGTTCTTTGTGGACGGCGGGCACAACCCGCAGTGCATGGCGGCTCTGGCAAAGAATCTGGAGCAGTATCTCTCCGGCCGCCGACTGATCGCCCTGACCGGCGTGATGGCCGACAAGGATTATTCCGATATGTACCGGACGATGGCGCCGTATTTCTCCGCCTTCGTTACCGTCACGCCGGAAAATCCCCGTGCGCTGCCCGCAGAAAAACTGGCCGGGATGCTCACGCAGTTCGGCAAGCCCGTGACCGCCTGCGCAAGTGTGAAGGAGGGCGTGCAGACCGCCATCCGGCTGGCCGGCGGAGAAAACGACGCCGTCGTTGCCTTTGGCAGTCTCTACATGGTGGGCGATATCCGCACCGCCGCAATGGAAAAATAAGCAAATCCCGGAACGATCGTCACAAACCGTTCCGGGATTCTTTTATTCCGGGAAGCGCTTTTTCAGCGCCGCCTCCGTTTTTGCAATGCACACGAAAATCGGGATCAGATCAAAAAGGCAGAGCCCCGCGGTGATCCCGCCGAGCGCCTCCGCAGAGGCGTGCAGCAGCGCCGGCAGCAGCACGGCGGGAAGCAGCGCCATGCCGAGTCCCGTCCAGAATAAGAATCTTCCGAAGGTTTCGTTGGCAAAGCGCCAGGCTTCCTCGTTTTTCATCGAGCGCGTCGTGCGGTAGCCGACAAAGGCATTGATTTTCCTCGGGCAACGCTTCCACGACAGCAGCCCGGCCAGCGTCAGAACCGCCGGAACCAGCAGAGAACAGCCGAAGCAGATCCACCAATTTGTTGTCATAATTTGTCACCTCTGTGGCAATAGAATACAACGAAGAGAAACATTTTGCAAGACCTGTGTTGTTTTTTATTATAATGTATGATAAACTAAGAACAGAAGCACCTCCCGTCCCTGCCCATCACATCGAAAAGGAGAATGCACCATGAAAAGGACAGTTTCCCTGCTGCTGGCTGCATCGCTGCTGCTTTCCCTTGCAGGCTGCGGACTTCTGCCGCAGTTTCCGTCCTTCCCCACGAAAGGCTCCCAGAACGGAACCGAGCCCACGGAGCCGAGCTCGTCCGAGCCCCCGGCGCAGATCTACGATGACAGCCTGATCTCCGATGCGATCAGCGAGGAGTTCTCATGGGCGGATGAATACAACTGCGACTGGGATTGCTCCTTCCACATTCCGCAGATCCTCTCCGACGCCCCCGGCGCGGAGTCGGTCAACCTGCAAATCGCCAACGATTTCGGCGGCTATGTCAATGAGGCCAAAACCGCCATGCGCGACAACACCTCGCCCGGGGTTATCACCGTTTCGTGGGACAGCTACTGGACGGGCAGCGTGCTGAGCTTGGTGCTTACCGCGCAGTATTCCTTTGAGTTCACTGACTACATGGTCTACCACTACGACTTTGCCGCGGACACCACTCTGCAAGGCTGGCAGGTGGCGGAGCTCTATGGCGCATCCTATGCAGACCTGATAACCGCCCTGCGCCGCGCCGCCGCGCAGTTCTTTGACAGAACCACGGCTCCTTTCCTCACCCCGGATGCCTCCGCGGGCGTTGCCTATCTCCGCTCGTGGACCATTACGGACGAAAACCTTTCCTGTGCGATGTTCTATCCGGACGGCGGCACGATCTATGCCATCGTTCCCGTCGGCTCCATTGCGGGCGCAAACTGGTATTATCACTGCCTCCCCCTCGATCTGTCGGAGCCGCAGGAGAGCGGCTTCCCGGTGGAGAGCACCTGCGACTTTATCACGGCGAAGCTCAATTTCCCCGGCGTGGGGATCACATTCCGGAAAACCGAGACCGCCGAGCCCTACCGTCAGGCGTTCAACTTCTCCTATGACGAAGAATATGAAGTGCCCGGCTGCTACGGCAACTACACCAAAATTCTCGTCGAGTCGCTGGGGCCCAGCTTCTTCCCCATCGTTTTCCTGTGTACCGATGCCGGCACGGTGGAGTTTATTGACCTGCTCCGCGGCATGAGTTACGGCGCGCTGCGCTGCGGCGGCCCGCTGTTCGGCCTCAGCAACATCGTCGATCTGCAAGGTGAGAACGGCGCGGCCTATGCCATCGATGAACAGGGCGTGAAGTATGACCTCATGGAGTATCTCCAGCAGGCGGAAAACATCCTCCCCTATTCCTTCACCGGCAGATGGGAGTCCGAAGCGCAGTACAGCAGCACGAGCAGCGGCGACAAGGTCAAATATCAGTTGATCCTTGCGGAGGACGGCGGCCTGATGCTGAATGAAAACGACCCGGCCAACGGCGAGACATACTACGCCTGGGAAGGTGCCGTCAACTACCTCGGCATGGACGGAACCGGCATGGTCTACGGCTATGTCTTCAACGGCGACGCGGTGCCCTCGGGCGCGTTCGCGTTCGGTATGGATGATGGCACCCTGCGCGTTCGCCAGATCGCGGGCGGCGGCGTACTGGATGTGCCGCAGGGCGACTATATCGACTTCCTGAGCCTTCTGAACTGACCGCATGAAAGCTGTCGCTGTAAGCATAAAAACAGGACAATATAAACAGAACAGAAGAAACAGGATAGCATAAACAGAAAGCATAAAACAGAGCAGCATGCTCACATGACAGCAAGGCGGGCCGGTGGAAACCACCGGCCCGCCCTGCTTTTTCCCAAAAACAAGAAATCATATAAGAAAAAGGCAAGTATCAAACAGCTCGTTTATGGGGAGTCAGCAGCTAGAACATTCCCAGCGTTTTGAACAGCAGACTCCAGCCGAATAATGTAAAGGTGCACAGAGCGCCTGTCCACACGACGATATCGCCTGCAAGAGCTGCGTCTGCACCCATTTGCTGCGCCATGGTGAAGGAATTTGCGGCAGTCGAGGCGCCGAACATGGCAAGCAGCGCGACAAATTCCACACCGCGGAAGCCCATGCATGCGCTGAACGCGAGGGCAATTCCCGGAATGATGATCAGACGCCCGAGGGACGGCGTTAGGAGAACTGACAGACTATCTGGGGCTGGCCGCATCGCAAACCGCAGCGTTTGGTGACGGCTTGAACGATGTACCCATGCTGCGGCAGGCGGGCATCGGCGTAGCTATGGCCAACAGTGTGCCTGAGGCACTCGACGCCGCAGATGAGGTGACAGCGGATTGCGACCATGACGGCGTTGCCCAATTTATCGAAGCTTACCTTCTGTGAACAAAGGAGAAAAGGATTCACTTCGTTTCTCCTTTCAGAAAAACAAATTTATATCGGAGGAACTTAATATGAAACTTCCCCTCAATACCGACCTCGGCGGCAAGGTCGCCGTTGTCACCGGCGCCGGTGGAATCCTGTGCGCAATGTTTGCCCGTGCATTGGCCTCTGCCGGAGCAGCGGTTGCCGTTTTGGATCTAAACGGCGAAGCTGCAAAAAAAGTGGCAGATGAGATTATTGCCGACGGCGGAAAAGCCAAAGCATATGTCTGCAACGTGCTGGATAAGGAAAGCATGGAGGCTTGCCATCAGCGGGTCTTGGCAGACCTGGGTCCCTGCGACATTTTGCTCAATGGAGCCGGCGGTAATAATGCGCGCGCAACCACAAACAAAGAGTACTATGAAGCGGGCGATTTGGATGCAGATACGAAGACCTTCTTTGATTTGGAAGAAAAGGGTGTGGAGTTTGTATTCAATCTGAACTTTCTGGGCACCTTGATTCCGACCCAAGTCTTTGCGAAGGATATGCTTGGACGCGATGGCTGCAATATCCTGAATATTTCCTCCATGAATGCCTTTACGCCGTTAACAAAAATTCCTGCCTACTCCGGCGCAAAAGCTGCTGTGTCTAATTTTACCCAATGGCTGGCCGTTCATTTTGTAAAATCCGGTATTCGTGTCAACGCAATTGCCCCCGGCTTTCTGTCTACCAACCAGAACAAGACGCTGCTCTGGAATGAGGATGGGACACCGACAGAGCGTACCGGTAAAATTCTGGCGGCTACACCGATGGGACGATTTGGTTTGCCTGAGGAGTTGGTTGGCGCCGTGCTGTTTCTGCTGAATAACGAAGCTGCTTCTTTCATAACGGGAGTCGTTCTGCCCATTGACGGCGGCTTCAGCGCCTACAGCGGGGTGTAATATGGAAGACATCTATAGAGTTGCTGCGGATGCGGTTGGCTTAAGCCCGGAAGAGATCAAAGCAGCGCTTTTGGAAAGTCTTGCCGGAAGATCCCTCAAAAAGGTGCTGATTCTGCCGCCGGATTTTACCCGCTATCACTCAAATGCCGGCCTGATCACAAATATATACTATCACGCATTGATAAATATGGGCGCTGAGGTTGATATCATGCCGGCCTTAGGAACGCATGTCCCGGTGACAAAAGAACAGTGGGACATCATGTTTGGCGACATCCCGTATGAAAAAATGTTGATTCACGACTGGCGTAACGATGTGGTAAAAATCGGAGAAGTCCCTGCCGCATATCTGGAGGAGATTACGGAGGGTGTTTGGAAGGATCCTGTCAGCGTGGAAGTCAATCGCCGCATTATGGATGACAGTTATGATCTGATCATTTCTCCCGGCCAAGTCGTTCCGCACGAGGTGATCGGGATGTCCAATCATGCGAAAAACCTCTTCGTCGGCGTTGGCGGCAGCGATATGATCAACAAGAGTCATATGGTTGGAGCAGTCTACGGCATGGAGCGCATGATGGGAAAAGATGACACCCCCGTCCGTAAAATACTTGACTATGGACTGACCCGTTTTCTCTCGGATCGCCATGTCCTCTTTGTCCTGACGGTCACTACAGCGCCTGCCGGCAAAATCTGCACACATGGGATGTTCATCGGAGAGGGACGGCAATGCCTGACAGAAGCCGTTAAGCTTTCACAGAAGAAGAATATTGATTTTGTGGAACATGGCTTGAAAAAATGTGTAGTATATCTGGATCCGGAAGAATTCAAATCCACATGGCTTGGCAACAAGGCAGTCTACCGCACACGAATGGCCATGGCCGATGGCGGAGAACTAATCATATTGGCTCCGGGTGTGGAAAAATTCGGCGAAGACGCGCAAGTGGATGCGCTGATTCGTAAGTATGGTTATCACGGAAGATTACATACTTTAGAGGAATTCAGAAAACCGGAATGCCAAGACCTGCGCGAGAATATGAGTGCCGCCGCACATCTGATTCACGGTTCCGATGACGGCAGATTCTCCATCACCTATGCAGTAAAGGAGATTTCACAGGAGGAAATTGCCGCCGTGGGGTTTATTCCTGCAAATTACGATGATCTGGTAAAAAAATACGATCCTCACACATTGGCTTATGGTTATAATAATGTGGAAGGGGAAGAGATATATTTCATCCCCAACCCGGCCTTGGGCCTGTGGATCAACAAAGAGAGATTCTGAAAGTGCTCCGTCTGGTAACGAAGCGTGAAGGGCGGAGGCTGCTTTACTGCCGCGGGCTTTTCACATTTCCTACAGGAGAAGGACAGGCAGGAGGCACGGAAGGGAATCGACAAAACTCCACAGCAATTCAACCTTTTACAGAAAGCAGAAAACGGTGCAGTCTCTGAAATGAGACTGCACCGTTTTCCAGATAAATTACTTCCGTATCAAAAGATACTTGCCTTTTGGAGCGGGTGACGAGGCTCGAACTCGCTACCTCCACCTTGGCAAGGTGGCGCTCTACCGGATGAGCTACACCCGCATTGAATTGCGGATTTAATTATAGCGTCCGGCAGACGATTTGTCAAGCCCTATTTTCAGCTTTCCGTATTCTCAGCCCTTGTTTGCCAGGCGGAACACGCGGTCGGACTGGCCGATCAGGATCAGATGGTCGCCCTGCACGAAGCGGTAGTCCGGCCCGACGTTGGGATCCAGCGCGGTATCGTGCTTGACCGCGATGATGGTCACCTGATGTTTACGGCGGACATTCAGCTCTGTCAGCGACTGGCCGACCCAGGAATTCGGGACAGGCAGCTCATAGATGGAATACTCCGCCGTCAGCGGGATGTAATCGAAGATATTGTCGGCGTTGTAGCGCACGGCAAGCTTCTCGGCGATTTCCTTCTCCGGCCAGACGATCTCGTCCGCGCCGATCTTGCGCAGAAGGTCGGCCTGAATTTTCTGCTTGGCCTTGGAGACGATCATGCGTGCGCCGTACTGCTTGAGCAGCGACGTCACGACCAGCGAAGCCTGAAAATCCTCGCCTATGGTCACAAAGCAGATGTCGAAATTATCCACGCCCAGCGCCTCGATGATGGACTCGTTCGTGCAGTCGCAGATGTTGGAATCGGTGAAGCGGTCGGACAGTGCGGTGATGACGTCGGGGTTTTTGTCCACGATCATGACCTCGTTGCCGAGCGTTTGCAGTTTGTTTGCCAGGTGACGGCCCATATGTCCCATGCCGATAATCAGAACAGATTTCATCTTGATTTCTCCTTATCCGATCAGAATTTTCCCTGCCGGGCGCTCCAGCGGCGGGTCGGAACGCCGCTGAGAAAAGAGCAGGACGAAGGTCAGTCCGCCCAGCCGTCCGGCATACATGAGCAGGATCAGAATGACGCGGCTCACCGCGCCGAGCTGCGGCGTGATGCCCATGGTCAGGCCAACCGTGCCGACGGCGGAGCAGACCTCAAAGAGGATCTCCTTCAAGGAAAACGGCTCGATGGCGCAGAGCGTCAGCACCGAAAGGAAGGCAAGCGACAGATAGATCATCACCACGGAGCTGGCCTGCCGCAGCGTTTCGCGGTCGACGGAGAAGCGGAAGGCGTTGACGCGCATACGCCCCTTGGCCGAGGCTGCCGCGCTCAGAAACAGCACCGCGACGGTGGTGGTTTTGATGCCGCCGGCGGTGGAGCCGGGGCTGCCGCCGATGAGCATCAGCACATCGGTCAGGAGGTTGCCGGACTCGGAAAGAGCGGAAAGATCGACCGTGTTGAAGCCGGCGGTACGCGGCGACACGGACTGAAACAGCGAGGCCAGCACCTTCTGCGGCCACGTGAGCGAAGCCATGGATGCATTGCGCTCAAAGAGCAGAAACAGCGCCCAGCCCGCCGCAATGAGCACGGCGGTGGTGACGAGCACGAGCTTCGTATGCACCTGGAATCTGGAAAAGCGGAAGCGGCAGTGCAGCACATCCCGCCAGACGAGAAAGCCGAGGCCGCCGATGATGATCAGCAGGCACACCGTCAGATTGACCACGGGGTCTGCTGCGAAGGAGGTCAGCGAGGAGTAAGGCTCGCGCATTCCCATGAGGTCGAAACCGGCGTTGCAGAAGGCGGAGATCGCATGAAAGACCGAGGCATACAGCCCGCGCCCCCAGCCGAAAGCCGGAACAAGGCGCGTGGCAAGCAGCGCCGCGCCCGTCAGCTCGATCAGGAAGGTAAAGGGCACGATACGGCGGATCAGGCCGCCCACGCCGTTGAGGGTCGTGTTGCCGGCCGACTGCATCAGTACCTTCCGGTCATACAGGCTCAGCCGCTTGCCGACGGCGAAGGACAGGAGGGTGATGACCGTCATAAAGCCAAGCCCGCCGAGCTGAATGAGCATGATGATCACGACCTGGCCGAAGGTTGTCCAGCCCGTGAAGGTATCCCGGACGATCAGGCCGGTCACGCAGGTCGCGCTCGTGGCGGTGAACAGCGCGTCCAGCGGTGCGGCCGGCGCGCCCTTGGAGGCGAAGGGGAGCATCAGAAGTCCCGCGCCGATCAGAATCACAAGAAGAAAGCTCAGCGCGATCAACCGCGCCGGCGAGAGTTTGTGCAGTTTCATATGTCCATCCTTTCCGGCTGACGTTATGCACAGTATAGCCCATCTTTTTGCAAAAAACAAGAGGGAAATCCGGCTGTCCGGTTCCCGGAGGGCACAAAAAAAGCGCCCTCCGGAATTCCGGAGGGCGAACCGGCTGCGGGACCGGCGCTGAGTGCGCCGGTGGTATGAAGTGCGCTCGCATTGGATAAGCTGTAAGCCAAGCATAGCACCGTTTTCGTGCAAAATCCGTCGGTTTCTGACCGCAAGATGCAATTTCGTGTTTCGCAATAGCTTTTTTTCCGCAGATATGCTATAATAAACTTCCGAATTCATCGGAGAGGGGGCCGTGCCCATGCAGGTCTGGAATCGCGCGGAGCAAAAAATAACGCAGGAGCCGGTCGTGGGCGAGGGCGCGATGCGCTTCGTCTATGAAACCGCCCTCGGCCGGGTGCTGGCCAAGGGCATTCTGTGCCGCAAACCCGTGTCGGATCTCTACGGTCTTTTCCAGCGCAGCCGTCTGACACGCGGCAAGACGCGCCGCTTTATCCGGCAATATCACATTTCCCTGGAGGGCTGCACAAAGCAGACATTTTCCAGCTTCAATGATTTTTTCACCCGGCAGCGTCTGCCGGAGCCGGATACCACCGCGCCGGGCGTTCTGCCCGCCATTGCAGACTCCAAGCTGACGGCGCTTCCCATCGGAGATAATACGGTGTTCACCGTCAAGGACGTTCCCTATACCCTTGCGGAGCTTCTGGCGGATGAGGCGCTCGCCGCGCACTACGCAGGCGGGCTGTGCCTGATCTTCCGCCTTTCGCCGGATGATTACCACCGCTATGCCTATCCCGACGCCGGGACACAGGAGGCTGCCGTGCGCATCCCCGGCGTCCTGCATAGCGTCAACCCTATCGCGGGCAGCCTGGGCGTCTACCGCCGCAACAGCCGCTGCCGGACGCTGCTGCACACTGCGCATTTCGGAGACGTGATCGAGATGGAGGTCGGTGCGCTGCTGGTCGGGCGCATCTGCAACCACACGGAGTCCGCCGGGGCGCATTTTGACAAATTGCAGGAGAAGGGCTATTTTGCCTACGGCGGTTCGACGGTCATCCTGCTGCTGGAGCCGGGGCGCGTCCGTATGGACGAGGACATTCTGACCCACAGCGCACAGGGCATAGAGTGCAAGGTGCGCACGGGTGAGAGGATCGGTGAGGCGCTGTGAGCGAGCATTATAAATTCTTCCGGAATCGCGAATGCGAATTCTTCCCCTGCCACAAGGGCGCCGATCCGGAGCGCTTTAACTGCCTGTTCTGCTACTGTCCGCTGTACGCGCTGGGCGAGCGCTGCGGCGGTGCCTTCACCTATACGCCGGACGGCATCAAGGACTGCTCGGCCTGCCGTTTCCCGCACCTTCCGGAGAGCTACGACACCGTCTGCGCGCGCTTCGCGGAGATCGCCGAGCTGTGCCGGAAAAAGCCGGGAAAACCGTAAAATGACGAAAAATAAAAAACTCCGTCCCGCGGGGCAGCTATTCATAAGACAGGTTTCACAAAACAAATACTGTGATAGCTGCCAGACAAGGGCTGCTGAAAAAGGGGTATGTGCCTTCGTGGTACATACTCCTTTTCTGTAATCCTCTTTATACAGACAGCAATTGATTTCTGTAAGATTCTGGGTTGAAAAGCGCGAGTTTTACACCCTTTCGCGCTTCTGCGAACCGTGTGCTGGACTCACCATTACGAGCGCTTTTCTGCGGTATCGTGCGAACATATACTGTTTCGCAAAGTGCGCCAGGGGTACTTGTGATGGTTACATTGCACAAGCGCAGCGAAAGGAAGGTTGGAATTCTGACCGAACGGCCCCATACAGCGAGGAACGCCGCCGAGCCGCCAGCGAAGCGGCAAAGAAACATTCCGGCAACTTGACACACCCTATTCAAAAAGATGTGCT
>CABSBF010000014.1 GCA_902475855.1 uncultured Eubacteriales bacterium | reverse complement strand
TAAGAAATTTGAAAATAAATCGGAGGTATTCATTATGTCTAAGGTTATCGGTATCGATCTGGGTACTACCAACAGCTGCGTGGCTGTCATGGAGGGCGGCGAGGCCGTGGTTATCGCCAACGCGGAGGGCAACCGCACCACCCCGTCCGTGGTGGCATTCTCCAAGACCGGCGAGCGTATGGTCGGTCAGGTAGCAAAGCGTCAGGCCGTCACCAACGCCGACCGGACCGTTTCTTCCATCAAGCGTCACATGGGCGAGGATTACCACGTTTCCATTGACGGCAAGAACTACACCCCCCAGGAGATCAGCGCCACGATCCTTCAGAAGCTGAAGGCCGACGCCGAGGCTTATCTGGGCCAGACCGTTTCCGAGGCGGTCATCACCGTCCCTGCTTACTTCTCCGACTCTCAGCGTCAGGCCACCAAGGACGCCGGTAAGATCGCCGGTCTGGACGTGAAGCGGATCATCAACGAGCCTACTGCCGCTGCTCTGGCCTATGGCCTGGACAAGGAAAGCGAGCAGAAGATCATGGTCTACGACCTGGGCGGCGGCACCTTCGATGTGTCCATCCTGGACATCGGCGACGGCATCATCGAGGTGCTGGCTACCGCCGGTGACACCCATCTGGGCGGCGACGACTTTGATCAGCGCATCATGGACTACCTGGTCTCCGAGTTCAAGAAGGCCGAGGGCATCGACCTGAGCGGCGACCGTGTGGCCATGCAGCGTCTGAAGGAGGCCGCCGAGAAGGCCAAGATCGAGCTGTCCGGCATGACCACCACCAACATCAACCTGCCTTATATCACCGCCGACGCCACCGGCCCCAAGCATCTGGACGTGACGCTGAGCCGTGCAAAGTTCAATGAGCTGACCGCCGACCTGGTGGAGCGGACCATGAAGCCTGTCCGTCAGGCTATGTCCGATGCAGGGTTGAAGGCTTCCGACCTGCATAAGGTTCTGCTGGTGGGTGGTTCCACCCGTATCCCTGCCGTGCAGGAGGCCGTGAAGAACATCACCGGCAACGAGGGCTTCAAGGGCATCAACCCCGACGAGTGCGTGGCCGTGGGCGCTGCCATCCAGGGCGGCGTGCTGACCGGCGACGTGAAGGACGTGGTCCTGCTGGACGTGACCCCGCTGTCTCTGGGTATTGAGACCATGGGCGGCGTGTTCACCCGTCTGATCGACCGCAACACCACCATTCCGACCCACAAGAGCCAGATCTTCTCCACCGCAGCCGACGGTCAGACCTCCGTTGAGGTTCATGTCCTTCAGGGCGAGCGCGAGATGGCGGCTTACAACAAGACGCTGGGCAAGTTCCATCTGGACGGCATTGCTCCGGCACCCCGCGGCGTACCGCAGATCGAAGTCAGCTTTGACATTGATGCCAACGGCATCGTGAATGTCTCGGCTAAGGATCTCGGCACCGGCAAGGAGCAGAATATCACCATCACCGCTTCTTCCAACCTGTCCAAGGAGGACATCGACAAGGCCGTCAAGGAGGCCGAGCAGTTCGCCGCCGAGGATAAGGCACGCAAGGAAGAGGTCGACACGCACAATGCAGCCGACCAGGTCATCTACCAGACCGAAAAGACCCTGAACGAACTGGGCGACAAGATCTCCGCTTCTGAGAAGACCGACGTGCAGGCCGCTTTGGAAGAGCTGAAAGAAAAGAACAAGGGCAACGACGTTGAGGCGATCAAGGCCGCTACCGACAAGGTTGAGAAGGCATTCTACGCCATCTCCGAGAAACTGTACAAGAACGCAGCCCCGCAGGATGGTGCTCCCACCGGCAACGGCGGCAGCAGCAATGGCGGCAATGACGACGGCGTCGTAGACGCGGACTTCGAGGAAGTCAACGACTGATGATCTGAACCGGTAAAAACGGGCGGAGCACATCCGCCCGTTTTGCGGGGTTTTAACCCATCACCAGCCAAGAAGGTGACGTTATGGCAAACGAAAATAAGAGAGATTACTATGAGGTTTTGGGCGTTCCCAAGGACGCGACCGAAGCCGATATCAAAAAGGCCTACCGCAAGCTGGCCGCCAAATATCATCCGGATGTGAACCACGAACCGGACGCCGTCGAGCGCTTCAAGGAGATCAACGAGGCAAACGAGGTACTGTCCGATGCGGAAAAGCGCGCACGCTATGACCAGTTTGGCTTTGCGGGCGTAGATCCCAACTTCAATCCGAATGCCGGTAACCCCTTCGGCGGTGCAGGCTTCGGCGACTTCGGCGATCTGGGCGACCTGTTCGGCAGCTTCTTCAGCGGCGGCAGAAGCTCTACCCGCCGCAGCGCCAATGCACCCGTCCGTGGCGACGACGTGGGCGCGCGCGTGGAGGTTACATTTGAGGAAGCCGCTTTCGGTACGGAAAAGGAAATCACCACGAGCCGCATCGAAAACTGCGACCAGTGCGGCGGCACCGGCGCCGCGCCCGGCACCAGTGTCGAAACCTGCCAGCGCTGCAAGGGTACCGGCAGTGTCCGCACACAACAGAGCTTTATGGGTATGACCATGCAGTCCGCTGCTCCCTGCCCTGACTGCCGCGGTACCGGCAAGATCATCCGCACGCCATGCAGCCGCTGCAAGGGCAAGGGCAAAATCCGCCGCAGCCACAAGGTCACGGTCAAATTTCCCGCCGGCATCGACGACGGTCAGACGCTTCGCGTCCGCGGAGAAGGCAGCGCGGGCTACAACGGCGGTCCCTCCGGCGATCTGATGGTCACCGTGAGCGTCCGCTCTCACCCGCTCTTCACCCGTCAGGGGCAGGATGTCTACTGCGAGATGCCGATCACCTTCGGGCAGGCTGCCTGCGGCGCCGAGGTTGAGGTGCCTACTCTGGACGGCAAGGTGCGCTATACAATCGGCGAGGGTACGCAGACCGGCACGACCTTCCGTCTGCGCGGCAAGGGCATTCCGAATCTCAACGGCCGCGGCCGCGGTGATCAGTATGTCACCGTGACGGTGGAAACGCCCACGCGCCTGTCCCGTGAGCAGAAGGATCTGCTCAAGCGTTTTGACGAGCTCTCCACGGATTCCACACAGCCGAAGCGCAAAAAGTTCTTCGACAAGCTGAAAGCTCTATTCGACTGATTTTCGTTTTCCCCGGCCACATCCGGTCGGGGAAAACGGACTCTTCGGAGTGAAGAGCAGTCTTTCCTTCGAAAACCGGCAGAAAAGAGAAAAAATGCCTTGACAATCCGGCAGGTTTATGATACTATTTTATGGCTGATGCAGCAGCCTGATCATGCGGGTGTAGTATAACGGCTAGTACAACAGCCTTCCAAGCTGTGGGCGTGGGTTCGATTCCCATCACTCGCTCCATATGCGCCAGTAGCTCATCCGGATAGAGCAACTGCCTTCTAAGCAGTAGGTGGGGGGTTCGAGTCCCTTCTGGCGTACCACTTCCAGAGAGCATTCGCTTTTTGGAATCGGGGCGCGCCCCCGGAACAGCATCGGCGCAGAAGAATATGGTGGGTGTAGCGTAGTTGGTTAACGCGTCAGATTGTGGCTCTGAAGACCGAGGGTTCGAGTCCCTTCACTCACCCCATTTTTCAAATTTCAGATGCTCCGCGGGAGCGGCTGAATGTAGGCTTGACCACACTGCCGGACATTGGGATGTCGCCAAGTGGTAAGGCACCAGACTTTGACTCTGGCATTCGTAGGTTCGAGTCCTGCCATCCCAGCCAGAACCGCCGCGGACACTTGAGCGCCCGCGGCGGTGTTTCTTCTGATTTGTCAGCGTCGCGCCCATTTGACCCGCTAGCTCAGCAGGCAGAGCAATTGCCTTTTAAGCAATGGGTCTGGAGTTCGAATCTCCAGCGGGTCACCACGCCGTCGCGAGCTCTGCGTTCGCGACGGCTTTTTATGCAAAAAACAGCAGCGTGTCCTGCCTTCAGGACGCGCTGCTCCCATTTTTCTCTCAGGTATTCTGCCAAAACTCGAGCGTTATACACCCCCGCCTTTGCCGGCCGGCAAAGGCGGGTTTCTCTCTAATTTCTTTATTCCTTTGGCAGGTCGCGCATAGTCAAACTGATGCGCTTGCGCTTTTCGTCCACCTCCAGCACCGCGACCTTGACCACGTCGCCCACGGAAACGACCTCGGACGGATGCTTGATATAGCGGTTGCAGACGCGGGAGATATGCACCAGACCGTCCTGATGCACGCCGATGTCCACGAACACGCCGAAGTCGATGACGTTGCGCACCGTGCCGGTGAGCACCATGCCTGGCTTCAGATCCTTCATTTCCAGCACGTCCGTGCGCAGAATGGGCTTGGGAAGCTCGTCGCGCGGGTCGCGGCCGGGCTTGCACAGCTCCTTGACGATGTCGCGTAAAGTCGGCACACCTACGCCGCAGGCCTCGGCTGCCTTCTGCGCGCCGTAGGTATCCAAGCGCTTCGGCAGATCTGCGATCAAACCGGCAGCAACATCGTCAAGCGTATATCCGCACAGCTCCAGCAGCTTCTCCGCCGCACCGTAAGACTCAGGGTGGACACCCGTGCGATCGAGCACCTGCTTGCTCTCCGGCACGCGCAGAAAGCCCGCCGCCTGCTCATATGCCTTCTGGCCGAGCTTCGGTACCTTCAGTACCTGCTTACGCGCCGTAAACGCGCCATTTTCCTCACGATAGACTACGATGTTTTTTGCGGTCGTGGCGTTCAATCCGGACACGCGGCGCAGGAGTGACGGAGACGCGGTGTTCAGATCGACACCGACGGCATTGACGCAGTCCTCGACCACACCGCTCAGGCTCTCGTCAAGGCGCTTTTCCGGCACATCGTGTTGGTACTGTCCTACGCCGATGGCCTTTGGGTCGATCTTGACCAGCTCCGCCAGGGGGTCCTGCAAGCGCCGTGCAATGGAAACCGCACTGCGCAGATTGACATCATACTGCGGAAATTCCTCCGCCGCCAGCGGGGAGGCCGAATAGACCGATGCACCCGCCTCGGAGACGATCATATAGGAGACGCCCGGAACCCGCCCCAGCAGATCACAGACGGCAGCCTCTGTTTCACGGGAGGCGGTGCCATTGCCGATGGCGATGTGTGCCACGCCGTGCTTGCGGATGAGCTTTTCCAGCGAGTTCAGCGCCTCGTCGCGCTTGGCCTTGGAGAAGGTCGGATAGACCACGGCGGTATCGAGCACCTTACCCGTTGCATCCACGACGGCGACCTTGCAGCCGTGGCTGTAGCCGGGATCAAGGCCCATGGTCACGCGGCCGCGCACCGGCGGCTGCATCAGAAGCGGGCGCAGATTCAGAGTGAAATTGCGAATCGCACCCTCGTTTGCCTCATCGGTCAGTGCACTGCGCAGCTCGCGCTCCATGCTCGGCGCGATCAGGCGGTCATAGGCATCCTCCGCCGCGGCACGGACAAATTCCCCTGCCCCGCCGCCGGGAACCAGCACCGCGCGGCGCACGCAGATGAGCGCCTGCTCCCGGTCAAGCTCCACGCCGACTTTCAAAAAACCCTCGCGTTCACCGCGATTAACGGCAAGCACCTGATGTCCCTGCAATTTGGACACCGGTTGGGTAAAATCATAATAAGTCTGATAGGGTGAGGTTTCCTCCTCCTTGCCCTTGACCGCCTGCGCACGCAGAACGGCCTGACGCTGCATCAGTCCGCGAAGCGCCTTGCGGATAGAGGCGTCGTCAGAAATCGCCTCGGCGATGATATCGGATGCGCCGGCCAGCGCGTCGGCTGCCGTTTCCACCCCCTTCTCCGGGTCAACGTAAGCCTGCGCCAGTTCTTCCGGGGCAGGCAGATCGCGTGCCTGCGAGAAAAGCTGCTGCGCCAATGGCTCCAGCCCCTTTTCCTTCGCGACGGTCGCGCGCGTGCGGCGCTTGGGCTTATAGGGCCTGTAGAGATCCTCCAGCTCCGAGAGGGTCTTTGCCGCACTGATCGCGGCATCCAGCTCGTCCGTCAGCTTTTCCCCGATCCCCCGGCGAATCTCCTCGCGGCGCTGCGCCAGATTGCGCAGGTATTGCAGGCGGTCTGCGAGCGTGCGCAGCGCGGTGTCGTCCATTGCGCCGTGCAGCTCCTTACGGTAACGGGCGATAAAGGGAATGGTATTGCCCTCGTCCAGCAGCCGGACGACATTTTCCACATATTGCGCCTTCTGGCCGAGCTCCTCGGCAAGCTGGCGAATCATTTCTTCCATATGATACTCCTTTACACATAGTATGTTCATTATAGCACGGATTGGCAGCAAAATCAAAAAAACCTTGCATCCCGGCTTTGACGCCTTTATACTGAGACTGAAGGGAGGGAAACTGCATGACAATAGAACCCGGAAGATACCGCCATTTCAAGGGAAAAGAGTATGAAGTTCTGTGTATGGCGCGCCATTCCGAAACGCTGGAGGAGATGGTCGTCTACCGTGCGCTGTACGGAGATTTCGGCGTGTGGGTACGCCCGGCTTCCATGTGGAACGAAACCGTGGTGCGCGACGGGAAGACATATTTCCGCTTCACAAAGCTGTGATCTGTCTTTACAGGCATTTCCTTACAAAATTCTCAAAAAATAACCTCATTTCAGTATAAATTGATGGATTTTGACAGTTGCACTGCGCGAAAGAATCGTATATAATAAGAAAGCTGGAGAAAGGCTTCTCCGCATATTTCCTAAAGTGGCGCTGGTCAAGCACCGGCGTATCTTAAATAATGGAGGAAAAGAAAATGTCTATCAAAGTCGGTATCAATGGTTTTGGACGCATCGGCCGTATGGTCTTCCGCGCAAGCGTCAACTTCCCTGAAATCGAGATCGTCGGCATCAACGACCTGTGCCCCGCTGACTACCTCGCTTACATGCTGAAGTACGACACCATGCACGGCCAGTTTAATGGCACTGTCGAGTCTACCGAGAAGTCCATCATCGTCAACGGCCACGAGATCCCCATCACCGCAGAGCGCAACCCTGCTGATCTGCCCTGGGCAGAGCTCGGCGCTGAGTACGTCGTGGAATCCACCGGTCTGTTCCTGACCAAGGAAAAGGCACAGGGCCATCTGGACGCAGGTGCTAAGAAGGTCGTCATGTCCGCTCCGTCCAAGGATGACACCCCGATGTTCGTCTGCGGCGTTAACCTCGACAAGTACACCACGGATATGAACTTTGTTTCCAACGCTTCCTGCACCACCAACTGCCTGGCTCCGATCGCCAAGGTTCTGAACGACAAGTTCGGCATCACCGACGGCCTCATGACCACCGTTCACTCCACCACCGCTACCCAGAAGACCGTTGATGGTCCGTCCCTGAAGGACTGGAGAGGCGGCCGCGCTGCTTCCGGCAACATCATCCCCTCCTCCACCGGCGCTGCAAAGGCTGTCGGCAAGGTCATCCCGTCCCTGAACGGCAAGCTGACCGGCATGTCCATGCGTGTTCCCACTCTGGATGTTTCCGTTGTTGACCTGACCGTCAATCTCGCAAAGCCCGCTTCCTACGACGAGATCTGCGCCGCAATGAAGGAAGCCTCCGAAGGCGAACTCAAGGGCATCCTCGGCTACACCGACGAGGCCGTTGTTTCCTCCGACTTCCTCGGCGACACTCGTACCTCTATCTTCGACGCAAAGGCCGGCATCGCTCTGACCGACACCTTCGTCAAGGTCGTTTCCTGGTACGACAACGAAATCGGCTACTCCAACAAGGTTCTTGAGCTCATCAAGCACATGTACAGCGTTGACCACGCCGAATAATCTCAAAGATTAATAAAAATCCGCGCCCTCGGAAAATCCGAAGGCGCGGATTTTTTATGTGTGTGCATAGAATGCAGGCATTGGCGGTTTTGCGCCCGCTGGGAACGCTCTTCTGTGCAGGCGCCGGCGATGATGAAACCGTGAAAGCGGGCGGCATGGATTCATGCCGCCCGCTTTCACAGTGTTTTTATTCCGTCCTGGGTTCTTCTTCCGGTTTTTCTTCCGCTTGGGCTTCCGGCAGATAGGGCAGAATTTCTACGTCTTCATTCTCTTTTGTCTGCTGCTTTGCGGCGTGATACGCTTCCTTTGCGTCCTCAATATCCTCTTTCAGATCATTGATATACCGGAAACTGTTGGAAATCGCCTCACACAGCGGCTTGTATTCCGCCTCATCCTGCTCCTCATCCGTCACATAGTCCTTGTAGTAGATCTTACCCAGCCGGGTGTAATTCCGGCGGATGCGCTCCTGCTCTCTGGCAATCAGCACCTTTTTCTGCGAAATCGTCGCGGCCAGCTTTGCAGCGCGGCCCGCCGCCTGCGCAGCATCAACGACCTTTTCCTTCAAAACTTCCACATTTTCATTCATAATGAACAGGCTCCTTTCTTATTCTTCCGTTTCTTTGTTCTCCGCCTCGGCCTTGCGGTTGACCAGAAGGTCCTGCGGGCCGTGCTTGACAAAGAATCTCTGATAGGCCAAAATTGCTACGGCTGCAACACAGGAAATAGCCGCAAGCCACTGACTGACGCGCAGCGGCCCGATGTACAGGCTGTCGGTGCGCAGACCCTCGATGATGGCGCGGCCCAAGCCGTACCAGGCAACATAGCCAAGGAAAACCTCGCCGTCATACTTGCGCTTCTTGGACAGGAAATGCAGCAGCACAAAGCCCACGACGTTCCACACGGACTCATAGAGGAAGGTCGGATGGAAATACTGGAGCTGACCGTTTTCGATCAGGCCCATGCGCAGGAAGCTGTCCGTCACGCCGCCGTGCGCCTCGCGGTTGAAGAAATTCCCCCAGCGGCCGACGGCCTGCCCGATCAGAAGGCCAAGGCCCATAATGTCAAGGTAGGGCAGCACTGTCTGCTTCTTCACGCGCGTGTAAATGAACACTGCAAGCGCTGCACCGATGACGCCGCCGTAAATGGCAAGGCCGCCGCTGCGGATGTCGAGGAATTTATACCATGGAATGCCCGGGCCGAAAAACTGCTTCCACTCAAAGATTACATAGTACAGCCGGGCGCAGACGATGGCAGACGGCAGGCCGATGATCAGCATATTGAGGATGTCGTCCTCCGTCAGACCGAACTGCTTGACGCGGCAGAGGATATACATCGTGGCCAGCAGCACGCCAACCGCGATGATCACGCCATACCACTTAACGGTAAAGTTTCCGATGGTGAAGCCATCGGAGGGGTTGATTTCAATGCCCAAGCCGGGAAAGCTGATGGGCGATGTCAAAAATGGGATCATTGGAATTATTCTCCTTCTTTCGGACGGACGACCGCCAGCGCTGCACGCTCCGGGCGCACGGTCTCGGTCAGAAACCGCTGCACATCCTCCGGCGCAACGGAAGCATATGCCTCCGGGAAGCGCAGATAGTCCACGCCGTCAAAATAATATGAGCCACCCATAAGATAGCAGATACTTTCAAAGCTGTCAAGGTCTCTGGTGCGGCGGCCGATTGCGGAGCGAACCAGCCGATCAAACTGAGCGCGCTCAAAGCCCTCCTCCGCAATTCGCGCTGCCTCGTCCAGCAGCGCCTGCAAGACCGCCTCCGGGTCGCGGCTGTCGCCTGTGGCAGAGAGCAGGCAGGCATCCTTCACATTCTCATAACCCACGGAAAAGCCCGCGTCAATCAGATTCTGCTCATAAAGACGCTGGTACAGCCGAGAGGACTCCCCCGCCAGAATCTCCGCGGCGATCTCGCCGACAATCTCCCGATGCATTCCGCTCGTCTCCGGCGGCAGACACTTGAAGCCGATGGCAAAAGTTGGCATGGCCACCTCCATGGTACGCTCTGTGCGGCTGCGCGGACAGACGGACAGCTCCGGCGCGCCGTAATCCCGCAGCGGAAGCGCACGCGCCTGCGCGCAGGTTTCCTCCTGTGCAATGCGCACGACCGCTTCCGTTGAAACGTCGCCCACGACACACAGTGCCATATTTCCCGGCTGATAGAAGGCTGCATGACAGTCATACAGGCTCTGCGCAGTGATCTGCGCAATGCTCTCTACCGTTCCGGCAATGGGTACACGCACCGGATGACTGCGGAACATCCCGGCAAACAGATCTTCGACTACACGTGACTCCGCACTGTCCTCGTACATACGGATCTCCTGTGCAATGATGCCGCGCTCCTTTTCCACGCTTTCCGGCGTGAAATAGGGTGTTGTGACCAGACGCAGGAGAATTTTCAGGTTTTCCTCAAATTCCTCCGTGCAGTCAAAGTAGTAGGCCGTCATACCATAGGTCGTGAAGGCGTTCGGACTGCCGCCGTGGGCGGCAAAGAGGTTCATCGCGTTATCCTCCGGAAGATCGAACATCTTGTGTTCCAGGTAGTGGGCAATGCCGTCCGGCACACGGTAATGCACGCCATCAAGCGTAAAGCTCGTATCAATTGAGCCGAAATTCACGCCCAAAAAGGCATAACGGCGGGCGAAGCCCGGCTTGGGCAGCACACGGATGCACAGGCCGTTCGGAAGCATTTCCTCCCAGCAGCGCTCCCCCAGCTTTGGGTATTCTAAGAGCTTCACACCTCCACCCCCTCAAGAAAGAACACGGTGTCCGTCCGGATCCTCTTGGCGACACGTACCAGGTCGTCCTTTGTCAGCCGGGCGATTTTTTCGATCAGCATTTCCACGCTGTCACCGCCCGCGATGGCGTTTCCGATATAGTAATCATCCAGCCGTGCCGGAACATCCAGTGCAGCGCGCAGCGCCGAGAGAATCCCCCGCCGTGCGGATTCCAGTTCCGTTTCGCTGATCCGGCCGCAGCGGCAGGCCTCCAGTTCGCCGAAGATCGCATTCTTCGCCGTTTCATACTTATCAAACTCTATTCCCGAGGAAACCAGCATCAGTCCCTTGTACTTCTCCACGGCGGAGCTGGCATAGTAGCACAGCGACAGCTTCTCACGAACATTAACGAAGAGTTTGCTCGTCATACCGCTGCCAAACACCGCGTTCAGAAGCATCAGCGCCGGATAATCTGCATCCGTTCCGAGGATGCCGGTATACAGGCCGATGGCGAGCTTCCCCTGGGTGATATCCATCCGTTCTGCAATTTCCCGTTCTTTGACCGGTACTGGATGCGGCACGGTAGCAGTCTTTACAATATGCCCTGGCACATGCCCTGCAAACACGCCGCGGAAAGCCGCACAGACCTCCTCCGGCGCATGCCGTCCCGCATAAAAGATTTCCACCTGTGAGCCGGTAATCACCTCCTGCCAGTGGCGGAAGAGCTCCTCCGGTGTAATGGCAGCCACATCCTCCGCGCGACCGAGGCGCGGTACGGCATAGGCCTCGCCCGCACACATCAGCGCACGCAGCCGAAGCGCAGCGTAGGTGCGCTTGTCGTTCAGGGAGGATTCAATGGCGTTGATCAGGTTCTGCTTTTCTCCCTCGACGTTCTCCGCCGGGAAACAGCCGTCTTGCAGATATGGGCAGTACATCACCTCCCGCAAGAATTCCAGCATGGGCGCAAACACGCCCTCGCCCGCCGGAAGAAAATCATCCTCAATAAAGTCTGCGTAGAATCCGGTCGTCTTGACCTCGCCCTTGAGCCGCACCAGCGTCCCGAAGGTAGCGCCGTACAGGTCATCCAGCCGCATGGAAATGCTTCGGATGTCCGGATATTGCTCTGTTGCGCGCAGCAGCACACTGGGCAGGAGCGCATCCAGCGCGGCATCACGTGCGCTGTGCGGCCGCAGGAAATTCACGCTGAAGCAGGCCGTCTTGAATTTATCCGTCTGCATGGCGTGCAGACGCACACCCGGCACGACCGGGAGTTGTTGGAGCATAAGAATCATCCTTTCTTTTTTTATTATACATCTTTTTCCAAAAAAGGAAAGAGAAACATCCGCCCGCACTGCCGGGAAAAATGTCTTGTCATTCCGGGCAAAATCCTGTAGAATAGAAGAATGATAAAAGGAGGGGTCTGCCTTGCAATGGACGGAGCTGACCATTCGCACCTGCTCGGAAGGCATAGAGCTGCTGTGCGCTGAACTGACGGAAGCCGGTTTTGACAGCTTTATTATGGACGATTCCGCGGAATTTCATGATTTTCTGGAATCCGCAAGGGAATACTGGGACTACGTGGACGAAGCACTCGCCAAAAAGATGGAGAACCTTTCGCAGGTGCGCCTGTATCTGGACGGCGATGATGCCGCCGCGCAAATTGAATCCCTGCGCGCACTTCTGGCGGAGCTGCCGCGGAAGTACCCTGCCTGCAATTTCGGCTCTCTGACCATCCGGTTGGAAAATGTACCGGACGAGGACTGGGCCAATTCGTGGAAAGCAAACTATCGCCCGCTGCCCGTGGGGGAAAAGCTGCTGGTCGTGCCGCAGTGGATGACCGTAGACGACACACAGGGACGGCTTCCCGTTCTTCTTGATCTTGGTCTGGCCTTCGGCACCGGTGCACACGCCTCCACACAGATGTGCATGAAGGCGCTTGAGCGCCTTGTCTCCGGCGGCGAGCGCGTAGCCGATCTCGGCAGCGGCAGCGGGATTCTGTCCGTCTGCGCGCTGCGACTGGGCGCAGAAAGCGCCGTCGGTGTGGACATTGATCCGGCGGCGGAGCATATCGCAGTTGAGAACGCCGCGCGCAACGGCTTCGGCCCCGACCGCTTCACTGCACTGACCGGCAATGTCGTCACGGATGAGGCGCTGATGCGCCGTCTGGGGACTGGCTATCATCTTGTCTGCGCCAACATCGTCGCCGATGTGATTATCGGGCTGGTGCCGGTCGTGCCGGAGCTGCTTGACGAGAGCGGCGTGTTCCTCTGCTCCGGCGTGATGGATGTCCGGGAGGATGAGGTACGCCGCGCGATCGAAGGCGCCGGGCTGACCATCTGCGGCGGAGACGCCATGGGCGAATGGCGCTGTCTGATTGCGAAAAAATCGTGACACTATTTAGAAAGGGGGCGCTTTTATGCCGCGCATTTCCTACCGCAGAAAGCTGTTCCTGAAAAAAATGCTGCGCATCCTGCTGATTCTCGCAGGCGCGGCAGCACTCATCTCCGTCGTGCTGCTGATCTATCTGGAACCCTATGTGACCTATGACCGCAGCGGCGCACATCTCGATCTGAGCAGCACACGCACGGCGCAGACAGAAGCGACAGAGCCGGCTGCGCGTCCCGTCATCAACGATGCGCAGATCGTCGTGCAGGATCCCGCGCCCCCCAGCGATACCATTGCGGAGATGACCGGCTACTATATCACGACCGCCATGCTGCGTGAGCCGGAGAAAGTGCTGCAAACGCTCCAGTCACTGGATGGCTCCTGTGCCGTCATGATCGAGCTGAAAAGCATCTATGGCAACTTCTACTACTCTACCGCAATCGGCGGTGCAAGTAAGGCGGATGTGGATATCAAAGCCGTCGATGAGATTCTGTCTTATCTCCGCTCGCACAGTTTTTATATGATTGCGGAGGTTCCCGCCTTCTGTGACACCAATTTTGCTTTGGCCAATCAAGCCTGTGGGCTGCCGCTGTCCAGCGGCGCGCTGTGGATGGATGAACGTGCCTGCTACTGGCTGGATCCGGCAAACGAGACTGTGCTGTCCTATCTGATGCAAATCGCGCGTGAGTTGTCTAGCCTCGGTTTTCAGGAGGTCGCCTTCTCGGAATTCCGCTTTCCCTCCAGCAAGAACATTGCCTATTCTTCCGAAAAAAGTGCCGCACAGCTCATTGAGGACGCCGCAAAACAGCTCACAGCTTTCTTTACCGGCAGCAACCTGACGATCTCCTTTGTAACGGATGACACCGTGTTCCCGGCCTCAGCCTGCACCGGCAGGCTCTACATACCGGACGTAGATGCAGCCAAAGTGGAAAAATACGTGCAGGCCTATTCCTCCTCGGTCTCTCTTTCCGAGTTGGTGTTCCTCGCCAATTCACGCGATGCGCGCTTTGAGCAGCAGGCTACGCTGCGCCCGCTGTTCACGAACTGAATGGATAAACGCGGCCGGGAGTATCCCGGCCGGGTTTTCTTCATAAGCCGTCCGTTCCGCGAATATACTCTCCCATAAGAACTGAACGAGGTGGGAGAATGGAATATAACGCAAATCATATTGAGCTGACCGGCTGTCTTGCGTCCGCGCCGCAGTTTTCACACGGCAACCACGGCCGGCGTTTTTTCTCGTTTTTTCTGGAGGTCGCGCGGCTTTCCGGGGCAGTTGACCGGCTGCCGGTACTGGCACCGGAGCCGCTGCTGCAATCCGCGGAAGCTGCCGAGGGGACGTCTCTCCGGGTCGAGGGGCAGATCCGCTCCTTCAACAGCCGCACCCCTGCCGGGCGGCGGCTCATCATCTCCGTACTGGCCGATGCCCTCTGTGTATGCAGTGAGCCGCATGACAACAAGGTTACACTAACCGGTGTAATCTGCAAGGAGCCGGTCTACCGCCGCACGCCGCTCGGGCGGGAAATCTGTGACATGATGCTTGCCGTCAACCGCCCCTACCGCCGCGCGGATTACCTGCCCTGTATTCTCTGGGGACGGACGGCACAGGAATGCTCCGCACTGTCCGTCGGAACAATGCTCTGTCTGACAGGGCGCCTGCAAAGCCGGCCTTACATCAAACTGGTCGGCGGCGAGCCGGAGCAGCGCACGGCCTATGAGATTTCTGCCGTCACCGCTCTGCCTTTGGAGACGGCAGCAGAATAGAGGAACGGCGCTTCCGCAAATCGGAAGCGCCGAATTCATATTCCTTACTTATTCCTTACACTGGTTCATCCATCAGGCGGTCGAACTCCGCTGCCACGCGATCGAACTCCTCCTCCGGGATATCCAGAAGCGTGAAATCGTCGTCTGTGGGGACATAGCCGTAGAGATAGACATCGTCGGAGTCGTCCAGCGCCTCCAGCGCAATATATTGCTTGTCATCCAGATCGAACACGCCCATAATGCCGCATTCAAATCCGGCGCCGTCGTCAAACTCCAGCGTGATGATCTCATCCTCTGCGTACTGTGCGCGCTTGTCTTCCATAGGTAAAAACCTCCCTGTCCTTTGATAGCATCAGTATAGCCTTTTTTTCAGCTCCTTGCAAGTGGTTATTCCAAAAATTGCCGGTAGGCCGTAGGAAGACCGAGATTTTCCTCTATCTCCTGCGCATCCGCCCAGAAAAACCGTGGAGTCCGCACCGTGCATTCCAGATAAACTCCGGTCAGTTCCCACTGCACATGGGTAAAAATGTGCGTCCGGTGTATTGTTTTCTCAATTCCTGTGGGATGCGTTCCCCAACGCTCGGCCTGCGTCAGTGCCTGCTGCGCAGTCAGCTTGCCGGGAACATCCGGAAACTGCCACAAGCCTGCAAGCAGCCCCTTTTCCGGGCGGCGGCACAGAGCAAGTGCATCTCCGCAGCGCAGAAGAAATACCGTGCGGCTTTCCTGTCTGCGCGGCTTTTTTCCGGCTCTGACAGGATACCGCATCTGCGTTCCCGCCGCTCTCGCCGCACAAAAGTCCGCAGCCGGGCAAGCTGCGCACCTCGGTTCACCGTTCGGCAGGCAGACCGTCGCGCCAAGCTCCATCAGTGCCTGCGTAAAATCGCCGCAGTGACCAACAGGATAGATTTCTTCCAGCAGCGCAGCGACTTCGCGCTTTGTCCTTTCCTCCGTGACCGGCGCATCCATGCACAGAAGCCGCGCCACAACACGCAAAACGTTTCCGTCCACCGCCGGGGTAGGCATTTCAAAGCAAATGGAGCAGATTGCCCCCGCCGTATACGGCCCGATGCCGGGCAGTGCACGGACAGCGTCGTATTCGCTGGGAAAGCTGCCGCCATGCTTTGTCACGATCTCCCGCGCAGCCTTTTGCAGATTCCGCACGCGGCTGTAGTAGCCGAGCCCCTCCCAGAGCTTCAGCAGGCGATCCTCCGGCGCTGCGGCCAGTGTCTCTACCGTCGGAAGAGCCGCAAGAAAGCGTTCATAGTACCCACGCACCGCCTCTACGCGCGTCTGCTGGAGCATAATCTCCGAAAGCCAGACATGGTAAGGCTCGCGGTCGCGCCGCCACGGAAGCGCACGGCGATTTTCCGCAAACCACGGGAGAAGGCACTTCGGAAGAAAGTCAAGCGTCATTCTTCGGTTCTCTCCGCTTTCTGCGGCGGCGGGCGGATGCATTCTTTTTCTTTTCCGCCATCAGCTCGTCAAAGCGCTGTGCCGCCTCGGATGCGCCTTGATAGACCAGCCTGCTGACACGCAGCGTCCCGTCGCGCTCCTTGGAAAGGCGAACGCGAATAAGATAGCGTCCGTGCTCCGGGCAGACAGCCATTGCCATATAACGCCGTCCCTCCTGAGAGATCCAGCGCCCGCTGCGCATCTTGCAGCCGCACTGCGGGCAGTGTGTTTCCTGCTTTGCCATCGCACCCATCGCGGCATTTTTATCTTCATAGCCGTGGAATACCGTCCGGCTGATACAGCCCTCCGGCGGATTACCGTGGAAGCCGTCCTCATGGCTGCGCACCGCGCTGGCATACTCGGCAATGCCGCGTTTCATGTCCAGCCGGCTGCAAATGAGCGCGGTATGGTAGGCATCGCCCAATGCGTCGTGCGCCGGGCGGCTCGGCTCGATGCCAAGAATCTCCATTGCGCTGGAAAGGGATTTCTGTGCGGAGCCTGTGCCGGTCTGCGCATTGAATACCATCTGCGCATTGTACCAGCTTGTGATCCAGTCCGGCTCTCCGTCGTGCAGCAGGATATTATCCTCCAGCACACAGATATCATCAAAGCCCCATGTCAGGAAGGTACAATCCCCGCCGATCCATGTGCGAAAACGCTCCAGTGCTTCCGGAAAGGGCAGTCCCTCCTCGCGCAGACGCGCATCGTGCAGCCCGGTAAGCTTGGATACGCGGCTGTTCAGTTTTTTATAATATTTCGGCCGCACCAGCACCTGAAACTCGTCCGCGACAGTACCATCCTCCAGCAGGCGCACGGCGCCGATCTGAATGATCTCTCCATGGATCTGCACGGGAAGCACTTTTTTCGCAGCATAGGAGCCGGGCCACGGCTGATTCCATTCCATATCCAGAACAATAAACTGCATGATATATTCTCTCCTGTTTCCAGAGAATCTCTGAATCTTCAGAATTTCCCTAATCTTATTTATGATAGCACAGTTTTCCGGTCTCCGCAACAGGAATCGCGCCGCTTTTGCACAATCGCGGAAGAAACGGCATAGAATAAGGAAAACAGGAGGGAAGATTATGCCATTTTTATTTTTAAGTCCGTCCACGCAGGAGTATAATCCCTATGTCACCAGTGGGAACGAGGAATACTGGATGAACCGTCTGGCTGACCTTATGGTTCCGTATCTACATGCCTCCGGCATCAATGTCACGCGCAACGACCCAAGCGGTACCGTCGGCAAGTCCATTCGCGCCTCCAATGCCGGAACTTACGGTTTTCATCTCGCGCTGCACAGCAATGCCGCGCCCGCCTCCGTTTCCGGGCAGGTACGCGGCATTGATATTTACTACTACACCCCCAGCCTGAATGGGCTGCGCATGGCGAATATCATCGTGGACAATCTGAAGGAGGTCTATCCCCTGCCCGACCGCGTCCGCGCACTTGCCACGACATCTATTGCGGAGGTTCGCATGACGAAAGCCCCCGCCGTTCTCTGCGAGCTGGGTTATCACGACAATGTGGCCGACGCGCAGTGGATAGAAAACAACCTGCTTGCACTGGCGCGCAGCCTGTCGCTGTCTGTCACGGAGTATTTCGGTCTGCCGCTTCTCTCTCCGCGCCCGGCGCGGGAAGCAACCGTCCGTCTGCAAAACGGCACCCTCAATCTGCGCGGTGCGCCTTCGCAGGATGCGCCCGTGCTGACTGGGATTCCAAACGGCGCAAGCCTCCGCATTCTCGGCTCCTACGATGGCTGGAATTCCGTCAATTATGACGGACTGATCGGCTGGGTCAGAGGAGAATACCTCTCACACTGAGCCTGGCAGACCGGCTTCCATCCACCCTTTGTCCTTTCCGCAAACGGGACACTGCGCCGCCTCTTCAGCAGTATAGGTATAGCCGCAATTCAAACAGTGCCACACAACCGGTTCATCTCTGTGCCAGCGCGTCCCTGCAAGGAAATCCTCCCTTGCCCGCATAAAGGCGTCATGATGCCGCCCCTCGATACAGGCAATCATTCTCCAGAGGCGGGCGGCATCACTAAAGCCCTCCTCATCCGCCCTCTGCGCAAAGGCGGGGTAGACCCGGTCGTGCTCCGCTCGCTCGCCCTCCGCAGCAAACTGGAGGTTTTCGCCGGTATTGCCGAGAGAAAAGGGATATCCCGCCTCCAAGTTGACATTTGGAATGATCTTTCCTCCGTGCTTCGTCAGCAGCTCCCAGAATTTTTCCGCATGGATTTTTTCATTGTCCGCAGTTCTTTCAAACAGTCTTGAGAAGCCCTCCTGTCCCTCCTTTCGCGCCTGCTGCGCATAGAAGGTATAGCGGTTTCTGGCTTGCGATTCGCCCGCAAAGCTGCGCGCAAGGTTCTGCATGGTCTGCGATTGCAAGAAATTCATAGCGTTTCCTTCCTTTCTCTGCACAGTATCTCACTGCAAATGGAAAAATATTCGCTCTTTGCTTGCAATCGGCCGTGTTTTTGTGTATATTTTAAAAGAAAGAAAAATCGGAGGAATCCCCATGATCAAGATTATTAACGAACCGATGTTTTACTGCAACGGCCGTCTGTTTCCCGCCCGCGAACCGGAGCTTGCCTCCGGCCGAGAAAAAACGATCACCTACCGTATTTTGAACGCACATAACACCTCCGGCTCCATGGACAGGCTGATGCTGAAATTTGATGCCATGGCTTCCCACGACATCACCTATGTGGGCATCATTCAGACTGCCCGTGCCTCCGGACTGAAGGCATTCCCGCTGCCCTATGTCCTGACTAACTGCCACAACTCTCTGTGCGCCGTCGGCGGAACAATCAACGAAGATGACCACGTTTTCGGTCTGTCCGCAGCAAAGCGCTACGGCGGCGAATTCGTCCCGGCGCACCAGGCGGTCATCCACAGCTATATGCGGGAAATGTATGCCGGCTCCGGCAGGATGATTCTCGGCTCCGACTCCCACACCCGCTATGGCGCCTATGGCACACTGGCCATCGGCGAAGGCGGGCCGGAATTGGTCAAGCAGCTTCTCGGCCGCACGTATGATATTTCCTATCCGCGTGTCGCAGGCGTGCATTTAACCGGCAAGCCCCGCCCGGGCGTTGGCCCGCAGGATGTCGCGCTGGCCCTCATCGCTGCAACCTTCCCCAAAGGACTGGTCAAAAACAGCGTTCTTGAATTTTTCGGCGACGGTGTGGCCAATCTGAGCATCGACTACCGAAACGGCATTGACGTAATGACCACGGAAACGAGCTGCCTTTCATCCGTCTGGCAGACGGATGAAACCGTGCGCTGTGCGCTCTCCGTCCACGGCCGCCCGGATGCCTACCACGCGCTCGCGCCGGAAGAGGGTTCCTGCTATGATATGGGCATAGAGATTGACCTCTCGACGGTCGAGCCGATGATTGCACTGCCCTTCCATCCCTCCAATGCGCTGTCCATCCGTGAATTCAACGAGAATCTGGAGGATCTTCTGCATGCGGTGGACATGGAAACCGTCCGCACACTGAACCTGAAAAAGGCTCCTGCCTCCCTGCGTGAGAAGATCCGCGGCGGGAAATTCTACGCCGATCAGGGCGTGATTGCGGGCTGCTCCGGCGGTACCTATCAGAATCTTTTGCAGGCAGCCGAAATTCTCAAGGGTGCCTCGCTGGGCGACGGCCACTTCTGGCTGTCCTGCTATCCCGCAAGTCAGCCCGTCCTGATGGAGCTGATGCGCACAGGCGCACTGGAAAAGCTGATGGCCTGCGGCGCAAGCATCCGCAGCGCCTTCTGCGGTCCCTGTTTCGGCGCGGGCGACGTCCCGGCCAACGGAGCCTTCTCCATCCGCCACTCCACGCGCAACTTCCCCAATCGCGAGGGCTCCAAGCCCACGCAGGAGCAGGTCGCCTACGTCGCCCTGATGGATGCGCGTTCCATCGCCGCCTCCGCGCTCTGCGGCGGTGCGATCACACCCGCAACCGAGCTGGAGGGCCTGATGGAAGATCCAGCCTACCTCGACTACCACTTCAATTCTTCTTCCTACTCCCGTGTCTATCACGGCGTAGGGAAACCCGATTCCTCGCAGGAGCTGGTGTTCGGGCCGAACATTGCCGACTGGCCTGAGCAGATCCCTCTGCCGGAAAATCTGCTGATAACCGTTGCCTCGGCCATCTACGACCCCGTCACCACAACGGACGAGCTGATCCCCTCCGGTGAAACTTCCTCCTACCGCAGCAATCCGGAAAAGCTGAGCGAATTCGCTCTGAGCCGCAAGGATCCGGAATATGTCAGCCGCGCCAAGGCCGTGCGCACGCAGGAATCGGAACGCCGTCACGCTCCGGAAACCTTTGCGGTCGAAGGCTTTGATCCGCGCGCGACGGGCTTCGGCAGCGCCGTGATGTCCATCCGGCCGGGCGACGGCTCTGCCAGAGAGCAGGCAGCCTCCTGCCAGCGTGTGCTGGGGGGCGTGGCAAACCTCTGCGAAGACTACGCGACCAAGCGCTACCGCAGTAATGTCATCAATTGGGGCATGCTGCCCTTTACGGTCGAGAACATCACAGATTACAACATTCAGCCCGGCGACCGCATCTGGGTACCCCGCATCCGCGCCGCGCTTCTGGGTGATAGCGACCAGATCGAAGCGACCCTGCTGCAAGGCGAGAAGCGGACAAGACTTCCCCTCTGTCTGAAAAATCTGAGCCGCGAGGAGCGCGACATCATTCTCGCCGGTTGCCTGATCAACTACTACGCCGGAAGCGGCGAAACTCGCTGATTCCCGCAAAAAAGGAGCGTTATTCTTGATTTTTCTCCACTCAGCGGCGCACGCCGGCTCAGGTGCCGGCGCGCTGCTGCTCGATGCGCTGAAAGACGGCCTCTGGGACGGGCTTCTGAGCCTGCCCATCCTGTTTCTGGCCTATCTTCTGATGGAGCTGCTGGAACGCAGCAAAAAATTTAACGAAAAAATCCTGCACGGCTACTCTCGCAAAGCCGGTCCCGCACTGGGCGGTCTGCTCGGTATCGTGCCGCAGTGCGGCATCTCCGGCGCAGCCGCGAGCCTGTTTTCCACCGGTTCCATCTCCGTCGGCACCATGTTGGCCGTGTTCTTTGCAACCTCGGACGAGATGCTGCCCATCATGCTCTCCAGCCTGACCGAGCGCGGGGCGCTGGGCCTCAAGGGTATTGTCCTGATCGTTCTGGGCAAGGCCGCACTGGGCATCCTGCTCGGCTATCTCGCCGATGCCATTTTGAACCGCTGGCTGCGCAGTCAGAAGGATATCCACAGTTTCTGCGAGCGCGAGCACTGCTCCTGCGACGAGGAGGAAGGCAGCGTTTTCCTCTCTGCGCTCAAGCACACGGTGAAAATCGGCCTGCTTCTGGTGGCGGTCAATATCGTTCTGAATCTGCTCTTCCAACTCATCGGTGTGGAGCGGCTCTCCGGCACCATCCTTGCCAAGCCCGTCATCGGCGAGCTCCTGTTGGCGCTGTTCGGTCTGATTCCAAACTGTTCCGTTTCCGTCGTTATCACAGAGTCCTATCTGGCAGGCGTGTTGGGGCTGGGCGGCCTGTTTGCGGGGCTTCTGTCCAACGCCGGCATCGGCCTTCTGGTGCTGTTCCGCACAAACAAAAACCTGAAAGAAAATCTGGTGATCGTTGCCACCCTGTACAGTCTCAGTGTGCTGGCGGGTATTGGTGTGACACTGCTCAGCGGGCTTTTCTAGGAGGACTTATGAAACTCATCGTCTGCGTTGACCGCAACAACGGTCTTGCCTTCAACCACAGGAGACAAAGCCGCGACCGGGCCGTCACGGCGGATATTCTGGCCTATGCCCCCGTGCAGATTCAGGAGTATTCCATAAAGCTGTTTGCCGGTTCCCCGGAAAAAGTCAAGCTTTGCAGCGATTTTCCCGAGGAAGGCGTCTGCTTTGCCGAACGGCTTCCCCTTCCCGCCGCGCCGGAGACGCTGATTATCTATCGCTGGGATCGCGTTTATCCGGCGGACGAATTTCTTCCCTACCGCCTGTCTGAATGGAAGCTATGCAGCAGCACGGAGCTGACCGGCTACTCGCACGAGCGCATCACAAAGGAGATTTATACGAAATGAGACGATTTGCCGCGCTGCTGCTTGTCTGTCTGCTGCTGCTTTCCGGCTGCGGAGTGCTTCCGCAGGAGCCCTCCGTTCCGGCGGAAACAATCGGTATTTCTGAGCTTCCGGAGTATTCCGGAAGCGCCTATGTCGCCGTCAACGGAAACGAACCCTATTTTGCCGAAACGGACTACACAACCACCTCCTTCGAGCGCTATAGCGAGCTGGACGGTCTGGGGCGCTGCGGCGTCGCCTATGCCTGCGTCGGACAGGATCTGATGCCCACGGAAAAGCGCGGGAGCATCGGTCAGATCAAGCCCTCGGGCTGGCAGACGGCAAAATATGACAATGTGGACGGGAAGTATCTCTACAACCGCTGCCACCTTATCGGTTACCAGCTCACGGGTGAGAATGCCAATGAACGCAACCTCATCACTGGCACGCGCTACCTGAACGTGCAGGGAATGCTGCCTTTTGAAAACATGGTTGCCGACTACGTCAAGGAAACCGGCAACCACGTGCTCTACCGCGTCACGCCGATGTTTGAGGGCAGCGAGCCGGTGGCACGTGGCGTTCTGATGGAAGGGCTGTCCATGGAGGACGATGAGGTGTGCTTCTGCGTCTATGCCTTCAATGTCCAGCCCGGCATTGAGATCGACTACGCCACGGGCGAAAGCCGCCTCGCAGAAACCTCGACCGCCTCCGGTGCGGAGCTGCATTATGTACTCAACACCGGCACGCATAAATTTCACCTGCCCGACTGCGCCTCCGTGAGCAGCATGAAGGAGGAAAACCGGCAGGACTATACGGGAACGCGTGAGAATCTGATCGCGCAGGGCTACACGCCCTGCGGAAGCTGCAAGCCATAAAAAAGGGAGAGGCATAGGCCTCTCCTCAGACTGTCAAAAAAGTCCGAAACCGTCAAAATCAGTTCACCTATTTAATGGTCTTTTACTGTCTGCGTTTTGATTTTTAAAATCAGAGTATTCTGAACTTTATAGCCTAAAAAAATCGCTTGCTTCGCAAGGATTTTGACTTACTGCGCAACTCACACCCTACCGTACCGATGTACGCCGACGGGCGTGAGTTGCTTGTCTTCCGAACCTTTTTGCAGTCTGTCAGCGTGTCGAAAAGAGTTTTTCGACACGCTGGGGAGAGGCATAGGCCTCTCCTTTTTTATTCCACGCGCTCCAGGAGGTAGACAAAGGCCTGCCCCTCCATGAACCACAACGGCTCGCCGCGGAAGAAAAAGAGCTGGAATTGCGCCTGTTTTTCTTTGTTGTCCGTCTGCACGGTGATCTTCTGGGTTGGCTCGGTAGAGGCATCTTTTTGACTCCATCCGCCGAAGGCACGGACGACGACCATATCCTTCGCACGGCTGTACGCCGGGATCAGATCCGGCAGTGCCTCCGGATTTGCGGAGTAGCCGCCGTTTTCGCCCTCCTCGTAATCAACCAGGAGTCCGCAGTCCATCGCCTGCATCATCTCCTCGCGGGTAAGCGTATCGACCTCAATCGTATCGCTCTCAAAGTGCGAACCGTCGTTAGCTGTGACCAGCAGTTTCCCGTCCGCAAGGGCGATGCTCTCAAGCCCCCGCGCGTCGCCGTTCGGCGCCCAATAGGACATCAGCGCAGAAGACAGCACCGTTTTTCCCGCGTGGTAGCTGCCATCATAGCCGCCCGCCTGCAAGGGGTTCACAGAGCAGGCAAGAATGGTCACAGCGCACAGGACGATTGCTGCGGCTACAGCCCAGCGGCGGGGCTTTTTCCACGCCAGCGCGTGGCGGATACGGCCCTTTACCCCCGTCTCTCCGAAGGCCAAGGGTCCCGGCGCCGGAAATCTCCGACCGGACGCCACCGACAGAAGGCACAGGCTGTAGGCCTTCGCGCCGCCGTTTTCCAGCACCTTTTCGTCGCAGCTTGTTTCCATATCACGGCTCATGCAGAAAAATGCGATCCACACCAGAGGATTGAACCAGTGCAGCGCCAGAAGACAGAAAGCAAACAGCCGCACCAGGGGATCGCGGCGTTTGAGATGATACCGCTCATGCGCAAGGACAAATGCGCGGCTCTCCCCGTCCAGACCATAAGGCAGATAGATTCTCGGCCGCAGCACGCCCAGAACGAAGGGCGAGCGCACCGCCGCGGATTCAAACACATTGTCCTCCAGCCGGGTGGCCGTACACAGCCGACGGCGCAGGGTAAGGTAGCTGAACAAGCCGTAGAGCGCCAGCGCCGCAGCACCCGCGAGCCAGACAACAGATGCGCCAAAAATGATCACCTGCATGGGATTCACGCTTCCCGCAGGCGTGGCCGCGGGCATCGAATCGCGCAGAACGGCATTGACGGCCGTCAGGCCGGTATGTACCTCCGGCTGCGCCATCATCCCCAGATTTTCCGGGACAAAATTCAGTGCCGCTCCCCGCTGCGTCAGGTCGAGAAGACCGAACAGGCTGAATTTTGCGGAGAAGGACACCGGGCAGCACAGACGAAAGGCAGCCGCGCTCCACAGCGCATAGGAATACCGGCGCGGCGCTTTCTTCAGCAGCAGCCGCAGCAGGAGCACGGCAGCAATTACGTAGGAAGCGGCGCAGCTCATGTTCAGAAGCTCCAGAAACAGCTTTTCCATGTTATCCCTCCTTGTGTTCGTCGATCAGGCGCTTGAGCTCCTCCGCTTCGGCATCCGAAATTTTCTTTCCACCGAGGAAAGCCGCAACAAAACAGGGCAGCGAGCCGTCAAACGCACGGTTAACAACACGGTCACTTTCATAGGACTGCACGGCGCGCTTCGGCACAAGCGCCCGTACCACGGAGTTTTCATTTTCCGCAAAGCCGCGCTGACAGAGCTTTTTCAAGGTGGTGTAGGTTGTGGATTTTTTCCAGCCGAGCTGCTCGGCACACAGCTCCACCAGCTCATGCGAGCGCAGAGGCGCATTGTCCCAGACAACGCACATGAAGCGATAGTCGCTTTCGCAGAGTTTGAGTTCTTCCATAGTATACCTCCTTCTTGGTCTATAGTTACCGACCATCTATAGTCTATCATTACCGACCAGGTTTGTCAACGGTTTTTTGCAGTTTTCTCCTCTAATTAGCGGGTAGACTTTTTTTTCGAAACGTGTTATAATAATCCGAAATGTAACTGCAATGCGGAGGCGTTTTATGCAATTCATAAGGAATCTGAACTATTCTTTTCACAAATACGGCTTTCTGATGCAGCAGCTCGTTAGCCGCGATTTTAAGGTAAAGTATAAGCGCAGCGTTCTTGGCATCGCCTGGAGTCTGCTGTACCCCGTCCTGACCATGGCGGTCATGGCGCTGGTCTTTTCCAATTTTTTCAAATTCACTACGCCGGGCGTCAGCTACCTCGCCTACCTGATGATCGGTCTGACCTACTTCAATTATTTCAGCGAAGCCTCCAATCTTGCCATGAGCAGCGTGGTGGCAAATTTCAGTCTGATCAACAAGGTCTATATTCCGAAATATATCTTTCCCTTCACCAAGTGCCTGTTCGTCGGCATCAACTTTCTTTTGACGCTGATTCCCTTGTACGCCGTGATCATCTTCACCGGCACAGGGCTGAACTGGTATCATTTTCTGCTTCCCTTCTCCTTTCTGTGCCTGTTTCTGTTCACAGTCGGCATGGGCCTGATTCTGTCCACCATCGCCGTGTTCATGCGGGATATGTTTTATATCTATGGCATCGTTATCACACTCTGGACCTACCTGACGCCCATCATGTATGATCTGAAAACGCTGAATATCGGTTTTTTGTCCACTATTCTGAAATGCAATCCCCTTTATCAGTATATCAACTTTGCGCGGATGATTATCCTTTACCATCAGATGCCGTCGCTGTCGAGCTTCGCTGCCTGCCTCGGCTCGGCGCTCATCGTGCTGCTGCTGGGCGTTGTGATCTTCCGCAAGAATCAGGACAAGTTCATCTACTATATCTGAGGTATGGGCGCTATGGATAACGAAATCATCAAGGTCGACCACGTGTCGATGAAATTCAATCTGGGAATCGACAAGGGCTTCTCCCTCAAGCAGTTCTTTGTTGATCTGCTCTCCGGCAAGCGCCGCAAAAAGAAAAAGCAGGACAATGATTTCTGGGCGCTGACGGACGTGAGCTTTTCCGTCAAGCGCGGCGAGGTCGTCGGCCTGATCGGCAGCAACGGCGCGGGAAAATCCACCATGCTCAAGATCGTCGCAGGCGTCCTAAAACCCACAAAGGGCACCATGTCGGCCTATGGCAATATCTGTCCGATGATCGAGCTGGGTGCAGGCTTTGATATGGATCTGACCGCACGGGAGAATATCTTCCTCAACGGTGCGGTCATGGGCTATTCTAAGGAGTTTATTGAAAGTAAGTTCGATGAAATCGTCGAATTCTCGGAATTACAGGATTTTCTGGACGTTCCGGTTCGTAATTTCTCTTCCGGCATGGTCGCACGTCTGGCATTCTCTGTGGCGACGATTGTCGACCCGGAGATCCTGATTGTGGATGAAATTCTGTCCGTGGGCGACATCGCCTTTCAGGCCAAGAGTGAGGCAAAAATGCTCAGCATGATTCAGGGCGGCACCACTGTGCTCTATGTGTCGCACTCTCTGGAGTCGATCAAAAAGCTCTGCGACCGCGTCGTCTGGCTGGATCACGGAAAGGTAATGGACGTGGGAGAGACCCACGCCGTGTGCAAAAAATATGTGGATAGTCTGAGTATGTCATAAAATGTTCACGGCAGCCGCGGCGGCAAAGCACAGTCTGCCCGCGCCGTGTGTTACTCTACAAAATGGGTGGATCGATTTATGAATTCCAAGCTCTCCAAACTCGTCAATGTCTACAAAAAATACGGCTTCTGCGGTTTTTGCCGGAAGCTCTACGCCTATGTCAAGGCGAACTACTTTGACAAGGTCAGCTTTGCCACGTTTTTCCGGCAGAAGCAGTTTCGTGCGCAGCTACGCGATCTTCTGACGGGCGATTATGACCGTATCGTCCTCTGGCGCAGCAGCTTCGGCTACAATGTGCCGCTGTTCCAGCGTCCGCAGCACATCGCGCGGAATCTGGCGCGGGAGCGCTGCCTTGTGTTTTATGAGGTCACGACCATGACCGACAAGGTCAAGACCTTCCGCAAGCATGAGGATAACCTCTACCTCTTTAACTTCAACAATCTGCTGCTGAACCGCATCCTGATGTCAGAATTGAAGCAGGTCAGCCGTCCGAAGTATATTCAAGTCTACTCCACCGACTGGAAACTCTCGAAGGAAAACATCGAAAACTACCGCGCAAACGGCTTCGGCTTCATCTATGAGTACATCGACGACCTCAGCCCGGAGCTGGCAGGCACGAAAGAGCTGCCGCAGTATATCACGGACAAGTATCACTACGCCATGACGCATGAGGATGTCTACGTCGTCGTCACGGCGGAGTTGCTGCGGCAGGACGTCCTCAGGCACCGCAGCGGCGCGCGCGTCGCCTTCTCCTCCAACGGCGTGGACAACAGTTTTTTTCAGCATTTTGACGAGAATTATCAATTTGAACCGGAATTTCAGAAGATTCTCGATCTCGGCAAGCCCATCGTTTGCTACTATGGCGCATTGGCTAAGTGGTTTGACTACGATCTGCTGAAAAAAATCGCCGCAACGGGCAAATACAGCGTTGTTCTCTTCGGCATCCGCTACGACGAATCCTATGATGATAACATCCATGGCGAAGAAAACATCTACTTCATGGGACCGCGCGACTACAAGGTGCTGAAAAACTATGCCCGCTGCGCGGACATTCTGACCATTCCCTTCCTCATCAATGACATTACGCGCGCAACCAGTCCCGTGAAGATCTTTGAATACATGGCGCTGCAAAAGCCCATCGTTACGACGGATATGAACGAGTGCCGCAAGTACCGTTCCGTTCTGATCGGCCACGATCACGAGGAATTCCTCGCCCAGCTGGACAAGGCTCTGTCGCTGAAAAATGACACAGCCTACCATGCCCTGCTCACGCAGGAGGCCGAAGCCAACGACTGGAGCCACAAGGCCGCCGCAATCATTGAGATGCTGAAAAAAGACGAGCAGCAAGCATAAAAAAAGCAAACCGGCGCACAGGAAACTGTGCGCCGGTTGTTTCTCAGTTTACATTCTTTGCGTTCACTGCTCCTGCGGCATTTCCTTGCCGAGGCGCTTATACATGGTTTTTTTCACTGCGCGGAGAATATTTTCATAGCCCGTGCAGCGGCACAGATGGCCGGACAGCAGCTTTCGCAGCTCGGCATCCGAGTACTCCTTGCCGGATTCAAGGATCTCGACCGCCGTCATAATAAAGCCCGGCGTGCAGAAGCCGCACTGGATAGCGGCCTCGTCAATGAACGCCTGCTGGATATCCGACAGTTCGCCGTTCGGTCCCATGAGGCTTTCCAGCGTGCGAACCTTCTTGCCGTTGACCCAGACTGCAAGATAAATGCAGGAGTTATAGCATTCACCGTTGATAATGACGTTGCACGCACCGCACTCGCCTACCTCGCAGCCCTTCTTAACGGAGGTCATACGGTAGTCATTACGGAGCAGATCTGTCAGAGAGGCGCGGACATCCACGACCTTCTCCACGTCCTTGCCGTTGAGGTTGAAGCGAATCAGTTGATACTGGTTTTCCATTACAGCGCACCTCCTGCAAGCTTCACGGATTCAATCAGGCAGCGTCTTGCCGATTCCACGGCAACATGCTGGCGGAACGCCTTGGACGCACGCCACGAATCGCGGGGATTAATGTCCTCCAGAACCGCCTGCGCGAATTGATCCACATTTTCCATCGTCACGGGCAGGCCCTGAATACTGGCCTCCGCCGTGGGCGCGCGCATGGGGATGGGGCCTGCAACACCGTAGGCGATGCGGACGCGCTCAAAGCTCTTTTTGTCCGGAGACAAACGAACATTCACAGAACAGCCGTTTGTCGCGATGTCCAGCGCGTTGCGCATGGCATACTTGATATAATGGCCGAAAGTATCGCGGTAACTCTCCTTTGGAATCAGGATGGCTGTCTGGATCTCGCCTTCACGGATATCCACGACCTTGGCCTTCTTGTAGAAGTCCTTGATGGGACAGCGACGGGTGCCGTTCGGCCCGGTCAGCTCAATGATTGCCTCCCATGCATGAAGTGTGGATGCAGAGTCCGCCGAGGTAACACCGTTGCAGGTGTTGCCGCCGATGGTGCCGATGTTGCGGATCTGCGGGCCGCCGACCTGATCGACTGCCTCGCCCAAAACGTTGATGTACTTCTGGATAATGGGATCCTTCGTGATATGAGAGAAGCTGGTCAGGCTTCCGATACGGATGTTCTCCTCTTCGTCTATCGTCACGCCGCGCAGCTCATCGAGCATAAAGATGGAGATCAGCTCCACTCCGGCGCGCTTGCCCTCGCGCATCTGCACAAGAACATCGGAGCCGCCGGCGATGATATGTGCCTCGGGATGCTCCAGACGCAGGCGGACGGCATCCTCCACGCTCTTGGATTCGTAATACGCTTTCATATCATACATGGCTCAGTTCTCCTTTCTCCACGGGTCGTTGATGAGGCCTTCCTCACTGAAGCGCTCAAACAGACGCAGCGGCGTCATTGGCGCAGTGTCCATCGCGACGCCGGTCGCATTGAGGATGGCATTGCGGATGGCGGGCGCCACCGGGCAGGCGGGCGGCTCGCCAAGTGCCTTTGTGCCGAATGGGCTGGTCGGCTCATAGTTTTCGACAAACTCGGCTTCCAGATGCGGATGATCCATCGTGGTGGAGAGCTTGTAGTCCAGCAGGTTATTGTTCAGCGCCTTGCCAGTCTTGGGATCGAACAGAAGCTGCTCGGACAGACCGTAACCGATGCCCATGGACATGCCGCCATGCACCTGCGCCGCGGCAAGCTGGGGGTTGATCAGGCTGCCACAGTCGTGGACGTTAATAATTCTGTCCACTGTCACGCGGCACATAGGAATATCCACCGTGACCTCGGCACAGCAGCAGCCGAAGGAATAGGCGTTGTTTTTGATCTGGTAGGTGGATTCTGCGGTAATATGCTCGCTGTGCGTCAGGCTGTAGAATGCCTCCGTCGCCAGGTCGCGCAGGCTGACCAGCACGCGGCCATCCGGCTTGCGGATGATGTTGCTGTCCACGATATCCATATTGGCAATGGGGCAGCGTGTAAGCTCCTTGGCATATTCAAGGATCTTGTCGCGCAGAATGTTGCCGGTCTGCGTGATGGAGAATCCGACGACATAAGTCTGGCGGGAAGCATATGCGCCGAGGCCGAAAGGAGTGACGTCCGTGTCCTGATTGGAAATAACGTGCACATCACGGTAGTCCTTCAGGCCGATGACGTCCGCCGCCATCTGTGCATAGGCGGTATCCGCGCCCTGTCCGATCTCTGTTTCGCCAACCTGCACCTGTACGGAGCCGTCCTGATTCAGGACCATACGGCAGGAGGAATGCTCCAGGGAGATGGGCCAGACGGCGGTGTTATACCAGAAGGGAGCGATTCCGATGCCCTTACGGATAGGGCCGGACTGGTTTTCATACTCCGCATGCTTGCGGTCGTAATCCATATAGGCAACGGCCTTATCGAAGCACTGGTTGAAGCTGTCAAAATAGTTTTCATTTTTGGAGAATCCATCCACATAGCCCACGGGCATGATGTGCTCACGGCGCCATTGCAGGGAATCGACGCCAAGCGCCTTGCAGATATCCTCCACATGGCACTCATGCGCCCAGGATGCCTGCGGCATTCCGTACCCGCGCATAGCGCCCGCAACGGATTTGTTTGTGAACACCGTATAGGCATCGCCCTCAAAATTCTCGCAGGGATAGAGCTGCGGGAAGGATCCCATAGCTTTGGCTACGATGCTGTGACCGTGAGAAGCATAAGCGCCCTGATCGGAGAACAGCTCGACCTTGCGCGCAGCGAAGCTGCCGTCCGGGCGCAGCCAAGAGACAAGATGAGCGCGGATAGCATGGCGCACACGGTTGGAAACAAAGGTATCCTCGCGCGGGATATCCACCTTGACCAGGCGGCCGCCGAGCTGCTGCGACAGCCACGCTGCAAGCGGCTCATACAGGGTATCCTGCTTGTTGCCGAAGCCACCACCGATGTAGGGCTTGATCACGCGGACGCTGCCCCAGGGAATTCCCAGTGCCTGACCGACGGTGCGGCGGACGATGTGCGGGATCTGTGTGGAGGAAACAATGACGATCTTGCCTGCTTCCTCATAGGCATAGGCAACATGATTCTCAATATGGCAGTGCTGCACGGTGGAGGTATTGTACCACTTGTCCACGCAGATCAGGCCAGGCTCTTTGATGGCTTCCTCATAGTTGCCCATGCGAATATCGCTGTGGCGGAGAATGTTGTGCGGAAATTCCTTATGAAGCTGGGGCTGGCCATCCTCCATGGCCTCCTGCACGTCCAGAACAAAGGGAAGCTCCTCATACTCCACACGAACCAGATGTGCCGCCTGCGCCGCGGCGACCTCGTTTTCCGCCACTACCGCAGCGACGTCATCGCCGTAATAGCGCACATGGCGGTTCAGGAGGCGGCGGTCGGCAACGTCCTGATGTGCCGGCTCCACAGACCAGGGGTGGCCTGCCGTCGGGAACTTGATGTCCGGCACGTCAAAGCAGGTAAAGATCCGGACAACGCCCGGCACCTTTTCCGCTTCGGAAATATCCACGGACTTCACATAGCCGTGGGCAATGGTGGAGCGGACGATTCTCGTGACCAGTGCATTTCTGTCGCACAGGTCGTCTGTGTACTTCGCGCGGCCGGTCGCTTTGTCGAAAGCGTCAACGCGCGGGACGCTTTTGCCAACTTGCATAAGGCATAACCTCCATTGTTTATCGTTTTTCACAAAAAATGGTATAATTCTGCTTTTCCTTTTTAAGTATATCACAAGGCCGGTGCATTTTGAAGTCCGGGCGTTATCCTATTTTCGGGATAACGTGAAATTCGGCAATTGCGAACGAACTAAAAAAGTGCTGGAAAAAACAAAAAAAACCGGCTATACTACAGAAAAAGGAGGTCGCTCGATGGAACATCTGACACGCCCCGGCTGCCTTATCATGGCGGCGGGCAATGCTTCGCGCTTCCGTGCCAACAAGCTGGCTGCGGAATTTGACGGCAAGGCACTCTTCCGCCGCGCGATGGAAGCCGTCCCGGCTGCGCTGTTTGAGCGTGTCGTCGTTGTCACGCAGTATTCTGAGATTATGACGGCAGCGGCGGAATTCGGCTTTGATGTCATCCGGAATTCCCATCCGGATTACGGCATCAGCCACACAATCCGTCTCGGAACGCAAGCGCTCGCGGACTGCGGAGGCATTTTGTATATGGTCGCGGATCAGCCGCTCCTTGTGGCTGACAGCGTTGCACGAGTCGTTCGGGCGTGGCAGGCACAGCCGGAATATATCGCAGGCGCGGCGCACCGGGGAAAGCGCGGAAACCCGAATCTCTTCCCGCGGGATTTTTTCCCTGAGCTTTTGGCTCTGACGGAGGATCACGGTGGAAGCGCCGTCATCCGTGCGCATCCGGAGCGTTTTCTGCCTGTAGAGGTCGCCCCGGAAGAGCTTGCGGACGTGGACACCCCGCAGGCTCTGCGGGAGCTGGTGTCACAACACGATCAAAAAGTTTCCGCACAATGACCCTGACTTTGAATTTCTGTCTCCAATGATCCACGTAAACGAAGCGGAGCGCCCTTGCAAACGGGCGCTCCGCTTCTTGGCTTGTCAAAAAGTCCGAGGTGCCTTTTTGACAAGCATACTGTGAATTACAAAAACTATAACACTGTTTTTGATTTTGGCCGCAGCGCGGGTAATTGGGCGCGAAGCGGCTTCATTTATTCGGGATTCACTTCACGCACCGTCAACGTTTTCGCCTCCACAGTGAAACGGATATCAAACGCCGCAAAGCGCATCCCATACACGCGGCCGGGATCCGCCTGGTAGGAAGGCCGCGGGTCATGCGACAGCACCCCGCGCAGCGCCGCACGCTGCTCCTGCGGGATTTTCTCCTCCAACTCCGGCGGGAACTCCACCTCCAGCAGGTAATCCCCCGCCTGTGCAGTGAATCCGCCCCGCGCCTCCGGGTGTGCGTCGGCATAGGGAATGTAGGGTTTGATATCAAAAATGGGCGTCCCGTCCATCAGATCGGCGCCGGAAACCAGCAGAACCACCCCCTGCTCCTGTGTCCGGCAAATCTCTTCCAGGCGAACGCAGGAAAGGCCGATGGGATTCGGCCGGAAGGGCGAGCGCGTGGCAAAGACTCCACGGCGCACATTGCCGCCCAGACGCGGCGGACGCACCGTGGGCGACCAGCCATCGCGAATGGACTCGGAGAATTCCCAGATCAGCCAGAGGTGGGAAAAGCCCTCCAGTCCGCGCAGCGCGTCCGGATTGCGGTATTCAGGTTCAAAAACGACCGTGGCGCGCGTTTCCGGCACCAGACCACTCTGGCGCGGGATGCCGAATTTCGTCGGAAATTCGCTGTGAATGCGCGCAATGACCTGCATGATATGTTCCATTCAAAGCTCCTCAAGCCGGGAGAAAATACCGCCCAGCGAATCGTGAAAGACCAGATCGGCCTCACTGTCATACGGTGTTGCATCGCGATTGATAAGCACGAGCCGGCGGCCGCGGTAATAGCCCAGCAGTCCGGCAGCAGGATAAACCGTCAGGCTCGTGCCGCCGACGATCAGCAGATCGGCCTGCCGCAGAACGGAGATCGCACCGGCCAGCGTGTTTTCGTTCAGGCTCTCCTCATAGAGCACCACGTCCGGCTTGACGATGCCGCCGCAGGTGCAGCGCGGGATCCCCTGCGCATCGCGGATATACTCCGCAGGGTAAAACTTGCCGCAGCGCGTGCAGTAGTTGCGCAGGACACTCCCATGCAGCTCATAGACGCGCTTGCTGCCCGCCTTCTGATGCAGACCATCGATGTTCTGCGTGACGACGGCCAGCAGCTTACCCTCTTTCTCCCATTTGGCAAGGATACGGTGGGTGATGTTCGGTTCAAAACCGAGCGGAAGCATTTTTTCGCGGTAAAATCGGAAGAAATACTCTGGCCATGCTTCGTAAAAGCTATGGCTGATGATCGTTTCCGGCGGATACTCAAACTTCTGATGATACAGGCCGTCCACGCTGCGGAAATCCGGAATGCCGCTTTCCGTGCTGACGCCCGCACCGCCGAAAAAGACGATGCGGCTGCTTTCCTTAATCCACTGCTTCAGCGTTTCCAAGTTCGTCATCGTCTGCGATCTCCCTCAGAATTTTTTTATCCTCTTTCGTTTCAAAACGCAGCTTCTCATACATATCCGGCCTGCGCGCACGGGTGCGCAGGATGGCCTGCTTTCTGCGCCAGCGCGCGACCTTCGCATGGTCACCGGAGAGCAGGATAGGCGGCACCTCACGGCCGTGCCAGACAGCCGGGCGGCTGTACTGCGGGTATTCCAGCAGACCGTCCCAATGGCTCTCGTCCTCGAAGCACTCCTTATCCGGCAAAACGCCGGGCACCAGCCGGCACACCGAATCCGCGACGGCCATCGCCGGGATCTCTCCGCCCGTCAGGACAAAGTCCCCGATGGAGATCTCCTCGTCCACACACTCGTCAATGAAGCGCTGATCAATGCCCTCGTAGTGGCCGCAGACCAGCACAATATTCTCCATCTGCGACAGGCGCTTAGCATCCTCCTGCCGGAACACATGACCGCAGGGGGAGAGAAAAATCGTATGCACCGGCGCGCCCGCCTCGTCACAGACATGGCACCAGCAGCGGTACAACGGGTCTGCCTGCATCAGCGCGCCGCGCCCACCCCCGTAGGGATAGTCGTCCACCTGATTCTGCTTGTTGGCAGTGTAGTCGCGAATCTGGTGTGTTTCGATGCGGATATAGCCCCGTTCCTGTGCGCGGCCGAGGATGGATTCATTCATCATGTCCCCGACCGTGTCGGGAAACAGCGTTAAAATATCAATTCTCATCTGTCGCCATTCCTTCGATCAGATGCACCCGGACGATCCCCTGCGCGGCGTCAATCTCGCGGATGAATTCCTTGACCGCAGGGATCATATAGCTTCGCTCACCCTCGATGACGTAGACATCGCTCGATGGCATAGTCAAAACATCCTTAATTTTCCCGATCTCCGCATTTTCCTCGTCCAGCACGCGGCAGCCGATCAGATCGGCAATGAATACCGTTCCCTCCGGCAGCTTTACGCCGCTGCGGTCAATGGAAACGGTCTGCCCGCGCAGCAGAACAGCCTGCTCCGGCGTATCCACGCCGCGCAGCTTCGCCAGGACGCAGTTCTTGTGAACGCGGGAAGAAACGACCTCGTAGGGCTTCCCGTTCAGGTAAAAGGTATCAAATTTCAGCAGGAACTCCGGGGCATCCGCCCACGGCAGGATCTTTACTTCTCCCTGCACGCCGTGAGTGCTGACGATCTGCCCCGCCTGCAAATACTGCTTTTCCAAGTCCGCAGCTCCTTTCACAGCTTGTCATAGCACTTTTCCAGAAAGCGCTCGGTCTTGATGATTACCCGCTCGTGAAGGGCGCACCCAATCTCCCCCGCCTCATCGAAGGCATGGATCTCAAAAGTGATTTTCCGTCCCTCCACTGCCGTAACGACGGATTCCGCGTGAACCTGCATCCCCACGGGCGTCGCGGATGCGTGGGTCAGCTCCATACGCGTGCCGACGGAGCTCTCATCCGCACCGAGAAACGGCGCTATGCTTTCATAGGCCGCCCCCTCCATCAGTGCCGCCATGCAGGGCGTAGCATAGACGAGCAGCCCGCCGGAACCGACCGACTGTGCGGTATCTTCTTTTTCCACAAGGGTTTCCGCATAACCCTGAAGTCCGATCTCAATTGCCATTGTGCAATCCTCCCTTATTCTGAATATATCATACCAAAAGGCGACGGAAAGTCAATCAGAAAAAATGATTGCCATTTGGCGAAAAAACGGCTATAATCAAAGAAAACACACGTTTCGAGGTGCAACATGAAAGTCAACAAAACTCTGAACATGACGATGCTGTGCGATTTCTACGAGCTGACCATGGGCAACGGCTACTTTGTCAACGGAAAAAAAGATCAGATCTGCTATTTCGATGTGTTTTACCGCAATGTCCCGGACAACGGCGGCTTCGCCATTGCAGCCGGTCTGGAGCAGGTCGTCGAGTATATTCAGGATCTGCACTTCTCCGAGGAGGACATTGCCTATCTGCGCGGCAGAAAGCTCTTCGACGAGGGCTTCCTGAAGTATCTGGAAACCTTCCATTTCACGGGAGATATTTTCGCCGTACCGGAGGGCACGCCCGTTTTCCCCAAGGAGCCCATTCTCACAGTGCGCGCACCTGCGATCGAGGCGCAGCTTGTGGAAACCTACATTCTGCTGGTCCTGAACCACCAGAGTCTGATTGCGACCAAGGCCAACCGGGTTGTCCGCGCGGCACAGGGACGGACGGTGCTGGAATTCGGCTCCCGCCGCGCACAGGGCGCGCAGGGCGCAATTCTCGGTGCACGTGCCGCCTATATTGGCGGCTGCAACGGCACCGCCTGCACAATCTCCGACCAGCTCTACGGCGTGTACGCCGGCGGAACCATGGCGCACTCCTGGGTGCAGATGTTCGACAGCGAATACGAAGCCTTCCGTACCTACTGCGAGCTTTACCCCACAAACGCCACTCTGCTGGTCGATACCTACAACACGCTGAAAAGCGGCATCCCCAATGCCATCCGCGCCTTTAATGAGGTTCTCAAGCCGAAGGGCATCACCAAGTGCGGCATCCGTCTGGATTCCGGTGACATGACCTATCTGACAAAGAAGGCCAGAAAAATGCTTGATGAGGCTGGCTGGACGGAGTGCGCAATCTCCGTTTCCAACTCGCTGGATGAATACCTCATCCAGGATCTTCTGCGGCAGGGCGCGCAGATCGACATGTTCGGCGTAGGCGAACGCCTGATCACCGCCCGCAGTGAGCCTGTCTTCGGCGGCGTGTACAAACTGGTCGCCGTGGAGCATGAGGACGGCACGATAGAGCCGAAGATCAAGATCTCCGAAAACACCGGCAAAATCACTAACCCGCACTTCAAGAAGCTCTACCGTTTCTACGGCAATGACACCGGCAAGGCCATCGCAGACTATCTGTGTGTCTGGGATGAAACCGTAGATGACAGCAAGAACATCCGCATCTTCGATCCTGAGGCTACGTGGAAGGAGAAGGAGGTCTACAACTTCACGGCGCGTGAGCTTCAGGTTCCTGTGTTCAAAAACGGCAAGCTGGTCTATACGCTTCCGACGCTCGACGAGATCCGCAGCTACTGCAAGGCGCAGGTAGATACGCTCTGGGATGAGGTCAAGCGTTTTGACAACCCGCACAACTACTATGTTGACCTGTCGCAGCGGCTCTGGGACATCAAGTACGATCTGCTGAAGGCAAACGCCGGTGGCGAACGCCATGAATAAAAAAACGAAAGCCTCCGTTCTCGCGCTGTGCGGCGTGCTGGCGGCGCTGGCGGTGGCTCTGATGTTCCTCGGCGGAACGATTGCTTTCGCCTCCATCGCCTGTCCGGTGCTTGCCTCTCTGGTGCTGATTCCCGTCTACTGTGAATGCGGCTGGAAATGGGGGCTTGTCTGGTACGGGGCGGTGGCGATCCTGAGTCTGCTGCTTGCACCGGAAAAAGAAAGTGCAATCCTCTTCGTCTTTTTCGGCTATTATCCGATGCTCAGAACCTTCTTCGGACGGCTGCGCGGCGCGAAGCCCCTGAAGTGGCTGGTCAAGCTGCTGTACGTCAATCTTGCGCTCTGCGCCGCCTATGGCCTGATGATTTTTATCTTCCGCATGCCCGCGGTCTCGGCGGAATTCCGCGAGTATGAGAAATGGATGCTTGCTGTGCTGCTAGCGCTGGCCAATCTCACCTTTGTAGTCTATGACATTCTGATCGGACGGCTGGAGATTTTCTATTTTGTCAAGCTGCGGCCGAAGCTGAAACTGTAATTTTATAAAAAGGCAGGTGCTGATGCATCTGCCTTTTTGATACAAAAACGCCGGTCGGAATATATTCTTCCGACCGGCTGATTTTTACTTATTCTGCTCGGACTCCGCGATTTCCTTCAGGGCATCCTTGCGGCTGAAGTTTGCACGGCCCTTTTCGTCGAAGCCCATGAACTTGACCCAGGTCATATCGCCGACGTTCAGAACGTCCTCGACCTTCTCAACACGGCGGTTTTCCAGCTTGGAGATGTGAACCATGCCGTCGTGACCCGGAGCGATCTCAACGAAAGCGCCGATGGGCAGGATGCGGACGACCTTGCCATAATACAGTGCGCCGACCTCGGGGACGAAGCAAATGTCATCTATCATCTTCTTGGCAGCATAGCCGGCTGCGGGATCGACCGCAGCGATAAAGACATTGCCATCGTCATCGATATCGACCTTGGCGCCGGTATCTGCACAGATCTTCTGGATGGTCTTGCCGCCGGAGCCGATAACTTCGCGGATCTTGTCCACCGGGATCTGCATGGAGATCATCTTCGGTGCATACTCGGAAACATCGGGACGCGGCTCGGAGATGCAGGGCAGCATGACCTGCTCCAGGATCTCAAGGCGAGCCTTGCGGCAGCGCTCCAGAGCGTCGGCAATGATTTCCATAGTCAGGCCCTTGTTCTTCAGGTCCATCTGGATGGCGGTGACGCCCTCGGTCGTACCGGCGACCTTGAAGTCCATCTCGCCGTGGAAGTCCTCAACGCCCTGAATGTCAGTGAAGGTGCGCCATTCGCCGGTTTCCTGATCGGAAATCAGGCCGCAGGAGATGCCGGCAACCGGACGCTTGATGGGAACGCCCGCATCCATCAGTGCCAGCGTAGAACCGCAGATGGAGCCCTGAGAGGTAGAACCGTTGGAAGACAGAACCTCGGAAACAACGCGGATGGCGTAGGGGAATTCTTCCACACTGGGCAGCACGGGAACAAGTGCCTTTTCAGCCAGAGAACCGTGGCCGATCTCTCGGCGGGAGGTGGAACGGGCCGCTCTTGCTTCGCCGGTGGAGAAGGACGGGAAGTTGTAGTGGTGGATATAACGCTTGGTATCTTCCTGATAGATGGTATCCAGCTTCTGCGCAGCGGAGAGGGTGTTCAGCGTGCAGATGGACAGAACCTGCGTCTGGCCTCTTGCAAACAGGCCGGAACCATGCACGCGCGGCAGAACACCGACTTCGGCATCCAGCGGACGGATCTCATCCATCTGACGGCCATCGACACGCTTGCCGGCCAGAAGCCACTTCTTAACGATCTTCTTCTGCATCTTGTACAGGCAGACCTCGATGTTGACGTCAAAGTCCTCGTACTTCTCGGCAAACTTCTCGGCGAAGTCGCGGCGAGCAGCAGTCAGGCGCTCCTCGCGGATGTTCTTGTCATCGGTGTCGAGCGCGTACTCGATCTGATCCATGCCATAGGCGCACAGGTCGTCCAGCAGGTCGTGGTTGACAGCAGCCTTCTCAAAGGCGAACTTCGGCTTGCCAATGGTGTCAACGATGGTGTTGATGAACTTGACCACTTCCATGTTGGTCTCGTGGGCAACACGAATGCACTCGTAGACAATGTTTTCCGGTGCTTCCTTGGCTTCTGTCTCGATCATGACGACCTTCTCAAAGGTGGAGGCAATGCAGACGAAGCAGTCAGAAGCATTGCGCTGATCGGTGGAGGGGTTGATGACATATTCGCCGTTCACATAGGCGACGTTTGTGGTGGCGATGGGGCCATTCCAGGGAACATCGGAACAGGCAACAGAGATGGATGCGCCGAGAGAGGCGACGACTTCCACAGGGTTGTCATAGTCGTTGGCCAGCACAGTGCAGGTAACGACGACATCGTTGCGCAACTCGTCGTCAAACAGCGGGCGCATCGGGCGGTCGATGATGCGGCTGTTCAGGATGCCGCGCTCGGAGGGCTTGCCCTCGCGGCGGTTGAAGCTGCCGGGGATGCGGCCGACGGAGTACATTCTCTCCTCAAACTCGATGGTCAGGGGGAAGTAGTCAATACCGGGCTTGGGGTCGGGGGAGCAGGTCACGGTGGTCAGAACGACGGTATCGCCGTAGCGGCAGATGCACTCGGCATCGGCCAGCTCTGCGACCTTGCCCGTTTCCACGGTGAAGGGACGGCCGCCGATGGTCGTTTCAAACACATGGTGATTCGGATACTGTTTTCTGGTGATCATGGGAAAACCTCCATTTTTATAATGATCACGGGAGGTTTTAGCACTTGAAACCGCTTCCGAGGAATCAGCGGCGCTTTCAACTGCTAAACAGCACTCCCGCGGCGGGGAACTGTGAAAATGGGCGACCGCAGGGCCGCCCATTCTGTGCAGATATTACTTGCGGATGCCCAGCTTGGCGATGATGGCACGATAGCGGTTGATGTCCTTCTTCGCCAGATAGTCCAGCAGGCTGCGACGCTTGCCGACCATCATCAGAAGGCCGCGGCGGGAATGGTTGTCGTGCTTGTGCTCGCGCAGATGCTCATTGAGCTCGTTGATGCGGGCGGTGAGGATGGCAATCTGAACTTCGGGAGAACCGGTGTCGCCCTCATGGGTTGCGTATTCCGCAATGATAGCTGTCTTTTTTTCTTTCTGGATCATGGTAGTTTCCACCTTTCAAATGATTATCCTCCGGCTAAGTCTGGGATGGCGGAACACTCCGGCTGCGGAGAGTTTTCCCAAAACTGAGCGCTTGTATGCACTGACGGCTGTCATCCATCTAATCTTATCATAAAGTTGTGAAAAAGTAAAGAAATATTTTCATTCAAATCATGTTTTTTTCGGAAATACCGCGGGCTGCGGCGGCAAAAAACAGAGTTCTCAGACCTCGCAGGAAAAGTCCAGCGTGATCTTGCGCAGCTCGGTGGGGAGCTGATGGTAGCGCACGCCGGCAGCATCCAGCATTCTCTTGGAAGCAAGATTCATCTCCGTGCCGTTATACTTATCGGAGAGATAGACGATCTCGGCAATTCCGGCCTGAATGATGGCCTTTGCGCACTCGTTGCAGGGGAAAAGTGCCACATACAGCCGCGCACCGCGCAGAACGCGGCCGCCCGCGTTCAAAATGGCATTCAGCTCCGCATGGACAACAAAGGGATACTTCGTGCTCGCGCCCTCGCGTTCCCACGGAAATTCATCGTCGCTGCACCCGTTGGGCAGACCGTTATAGCCGGTGGAAATGATGATATTCTCCGGCGAAACGATGCAGGCGCCGACCTGCGTGTTGGGATCCTTGCTTCGCTCAGCCGCCAGAAGCGCGATGCCCATAAAATACTCATCCCAAGAAATATAGCCCTGTCGTTTCATTTGCTTCCTCCCTGTCCGTCAGACCAGAAAACGCAGCGCCTGCACTCCCGTACAGGCCAAAGTGACCAGCAAGCCGGCGATCAGCACGCCGGCAAATATCGTGGGGATCGCCCGCTTCAGCCGCATCTCCATCAGCGCTGCGACCAGAGCGCCCGTCCACGCCCCCGTTCCGGGCAGCGGGACCGCAACAAGGAGGCATAGCCCGATCAGCTCGGATTTTCGCACACCGGCGCTCTTTTTTGCCGCCCGCGATTCCAGGTTGCGCGCAATTTTTCCGAGGCGCGGATAGCGTTTCATCCAGTGCAGGATCTTGCGGATAAACAGCAGAATAAAAGGAACCGGCAGCATATTGCCGACCACGCTGGCGGCAAAGGCGAGCCACGGATTCAGATCCCGCGCAATTCCGTAGGGAATCCCGCCGCGCAGCTCGACCACCGGAACAGCGGAGATCAGAAGCGTCAGCAGCAGGCGCCCGGCCTGCGTGGTTGTCAGCCATTGCAGCATCTTTGAAAACTCCTTGTGGATGTGTCTGAAATAATATACCACGTTTTCAGCCGGAATGCAAGAAAATCGCCCCGCGGAAGTGTCCGCAGGGCGAAAGATTAAGAGATTCTTAAAGAATGGTCATTCGTATTCCTGCAGCAGCTCCGGTGCGCCGTCTGAAAGGCGATAAACCGCCTCCGTATCCCCGTCCAGCAGGCTGTAGCTGGCATCCTCCGCCTGATAGAACACACAGGTTCCGCAGGAGGAGGATATCTTACGAGGGACGGGAGCCATCCGGGCGGAAATCCCCTCTGCCGTCATCCGGCGGTGCGTCTTGAGCGCGGCAAGGTGGGTATGAAACGTCGCAACGAACTGTGTCATGCCTTCGTCAGAACGAGGGAATACTCGTCGTCCTCCAGTTCACGCACCGAAACGGCATAACCGCTGTGTGCGGCAAAGCGCTTCAGGTTCTGCACCGCAGTGTCATTGTCCACCAGAATTTCCAGCGTGGCCGGGCGATTTTTTTCGATTTCCTTCTGCGCCTTGAGAACGGGCAGCGGGCAGGACAATCCTCTTGCATCAATCATTTTTTATTTCTCCTTTTGCAGGTGGGTCAGAGACACGACCAGAAGGACGATCAGGCAGACCGCCGTGGCGATGGGGCCATTGGCGCCGGTGCCGTCTGCGGAGGAAGCCGTCTTGAGCGTATGGGCAGCAGCCGCGCCGGAAATCATGCCGAGGACGGTGATGGCGCTGTCGGAGTTGCCCTCGCCTGTGAGGATGAGCTGACGCAGCGGGCAGCCGCCGAGCAGGGTGCAGCCCCAGCCGACAACGATCATGCCAAGCATATTCCACAGCCATTCGGTGTGGGCAATGGGCTGGCCTTCAAAGCCGAATCTGATATAGGTGGAAACGGGCACGCCTTCCGCCAGCGCACGGATGGCATTGCCGGCAAAGACAGCGAGCAGGATGCATCCAAAACCGGCCAGCAGGCCAAACTCTCTGAACATGACGGCATCGCGGACGCCGCCGACCATGCACAGGCGGCTCTTCTGCGCCAGCGCACCGACGACCAGGCCGAGGCCAAGTGCCAGCAGTACAGGGGCATGCTTGGAGCCGGGGCCCTCGGCGGAGAGCGCAAAGTAGGCGGCGCCGATCAGCGTCAGCACGAAGCCAAAGACCAGCATCACGGGGAATGCAAGGCCCTCCGTCTTATTCTGTTTATAGGCGCGGCCGAGGGAAAAGTTCTTCTTGAGGAAGAATACGCCGATCAGGATGCCGATCACAAAACCGATCAGGCCGATGATTGCGTTGAGGTCGCCGCCGCCGATGCGGATCACCATGCGCAGCGGGCAGCCAAGGAATACCAACGCGCCGACCATGACCGCAGCACCGAGGGTGAAGCGGATAACGGGAGAGCTTCCGGCCTTGGGCTTGAATTCCTTTCCGATGATCGCCATGAGGCAAGCACCAAGGATGAGTCCGACGATCTCAGGCCGGAAATACTGAACAACGCCCGCCTGATGCAGCTTCAGAGAGCCTGCGATGTCACGCAGGAAGCAGGCAATGCAGAAGCCCATGTTTGCCGGATTGCCGAACGCACTCAGCACGACCGCCGCGCCGCCGATCAGCAGGCCGCACAGCAGAACCAGCCAGTACTTTTTGAAAAAGCCTTGTTTCTCCATTGGATGATCTCCTTTTCATTTCTGTAGGAAACGCAGAAATCATGCGTTTATCTTTTAATAGTATAACGATAACAGAGCAGCTTGTCAAGTATCCGAACAATGATTCGGCAATACCGAATTGCATCAAATAACTTGCGAAAAGTTGGGAATTAAGCTATAATAGGGAGAACCAAGCGATTGGGGGGGCGAACATATGATTTATCTGGACAATGCCGCGACTTCCTTCCCAAAGGCTCCCGGCGTAAGCGCGCGGATGTGCCATTATATCGACTGTGTAGGTGCGAGCATCAACCGCGGTGTCTATGCTCCTGCGCAGGAAGCGGGACTGGAAACCCTCGGCTTGCGGGAAAAGCTCTGTGCTTTCTTTCATCATCCTGAGCCGACGCGGGTGCTGCTGACGGGCGGTGCGACGGCGGCGCTGAATTTGGCGATCAAGGGCAGTTTGCATCCGGGCAGCCGCGTGCTGGTCAGCTCCATGGAGCACAATGCCGTCATGCGGCCGCTGGTGCAGCTCGGGGTGCAGTTCACGCGCCTGCCCTGTGACCGTGAGGGCCGCCTCCTTCTTCCGGAGACCGAAGCACTGCTGCGCGAAAAGCCGGATCTTCTCATCCTGAACCATGCCTCCAATGTCAGCGGCACCGTGCAGGACGCAGAAGCGATCGGAAAATTGTGTAAACTGCATCATGTCCCTTTTCTGCTGGATGCAGCACAATCGGCGGGGCATATCCCCGTAGATTTTAATGGCTTCAGTCTGAGCGCGCTTGCGACGCCCGCACACAAGGGGCTGCTCGGGCCACAGGGGATCGGAGCCCTGCTGGTCACGGAGGAATTTGCCACACAGCTCTCCCCCCTGATCGCCGGCGGAACCGGAAGTATGTCGGATTCTGAGGAGCTCCCTCCTTATCTCCCCGACCGTTTTGAATCCGGCACGCCGAACTTGCCGGGTATTTATGGCTGGTCGGCCGCTATGGATTATGTAAACAAGACCGGGGTTTCCTCCCTCCGCGCGCACGAAGAAAGTCTGACGCAGCGATTTCTCACCGGCCTGCGGGAGCTTCCCCGCATCCGGCTTGCCGGACCGTGGGATATGGCTGCGCGTGTCGGCGTGATCTCCGTTGATTTTCAGAACATGGACAACGCGGAAGCCGCCGACCGGCTGGAGCAGGAATTCGGAATCCTGACACGCTGCGGCCTGCATTGTGCTCCCGCCGCGCATAAGACGCTGGGCACTTTCCCGCAGGGAACCGTGCGTTTCTCCGTCGGCTATGCAACCACGCAGGATGATATCGACGCGGCGCTTGCCGCTTTACAAGCACTGAGTGAATAAGCAAGAACCGGGCGCTGCAGCGCTCGGTTCTTGCTGATAATTCTATGAATTTTCCGTCACGATTTCATGGTAGAGCTTCAGAATCTCCTGCAAAACATCCATATGCAGAAAATCCGGATGGTAAACAATGCTCATTTCCCGCGCCATGGTAAGGTTTTCGATGGGCAGGATGGTCATTTTCCCCTTTCGTACCTCATCCATGCACGCGCTGCGCGCGAGGATGGACACGCCAAAGTCTTTCCGAACAAGATCCTTGATCGTTGCGACATTGTCCACCTCCAGTGCGACATCAAATGCGTCAATACTCTCCCCTGCACCGGCCAGATGCGTCTCAAAGAGTTTTCGCGTCGATGAAGTTGGCAGGCGCAGAATCATGCGCTCGTGCTTAAGATCCTGGAGGCGAACCATCGCACGCTTTGAGAGCGGGTTGTTGTTGGAAAGCGCGCAGACAATGTAATCCGTATCCAGCATCAGGGAATTGAGCGTCTGCGTACGCGGTTTTCCCTCCACAACTGCAAGATCCAGTTCGTAATTCTCCATCGCTTCATAAAGATTATTTATGGTATCTGTGGTAATAGTAATGAGAATGCCGCTGTTTTCATGGCTAAAGCGCGCAAGAACCTCCGTAATGAGGTTGCTCTCGGCCGTGTGCGTAATACCCACGCGCAGACGCGTCAGATTCCGCTCCGCATCCTTCAGATCGGTATGCAGTTTAGCATACATAGCGCTCAATCTTCTTGCACATCTTGTGACGATTTCACCCTCTTTTGTCAGTGACATTCGTCCTTTTTCCCTGATAAAAATCCGGATTCCGAGTTCCTGCTCCAATTGTCCGATGTGATGGCTGACTGCCGGCTGCGTCAGGGAAAGCAGGCTCGCGGCCTTGGTAAAGCTGCCGGTTTCCACCACGGCAAGCATCGTCCGCACTTTAGGATCCAGCATAAGATTCATTCCTTTCTTTTATGATAAGATCAAAAAACATGATTTGCATTTATAACAATTCTATCGTAGCATAGAAAAAAGAAAATTGCAACAGGAAGGAGATTTTTCATGCTGTTTCAGGAGCTTCCCCAGTCTTCCAGAGTCATCATTTCGGTCGCACTGATGCTGTTTCTGGGTTTTGCTATGACGCGTCTGACTAAGAAACTGCGTCTGCCGAATGTCACTGCTTATATCATCTGCGGGATTCTGATTGGGCCCTACTGTCTGAACCTGGTGCCGCAGAGCGTCATTGAGGGCATGGATTTCCTTTCAGACATTGCGCTGGCCTTTATTGCCTTCAGCATGGGAGAGTTCTTCCGGTTTTCCACGCTGAAAAAAACCGGCGGCAAGGCCGCAATCATCACGCTGCTGGAAGCCTGCGTCGCCTCCGCCTTCGTCTTTATCCTCACCTATTATATTCTGGATATGGAGCTTGCCTTCTCCGCCGTTCTGGCGGCGCTCGCCTCTGCGACTGCCCCCGCTTCGACCATGATGACCATCCGGCAGCTTCACGCCCGCGGCGACTTCGTCGATACGCTGCTGCAGGTCGTAGCCATGGATGACGTTGTCAGTCTGGTAGCCTACAGCGCTGCCATTTCGCTCGCACTCGCTTCGCTCGGTACGGGCGTCAGCTTCAAAACCGTTGCGCTCCCCATTGCGGCAAACGCCGGTGTATTGCTCCTCGGCTGCGGATTCGGTCTGCTTTTGAAGCTGCTGCTGGGCAACCGCTCCAAGGACAACCGGCTGATCGTATCCATCGCAGTACTCTTTGCTTTCTGCGGCATCTGCACAACCGTAAATGTCTCTCCCCTGCTGGGCTGTATGTCTATGGGCATTGTCTACCTCAACCTGACAGACGATACGGATCTGTTCAAGCAGCTCAATTACTTCAGTCCGCCGATCCTGCTGCTGTTTTTCGTGCGCTCCGGTCTGAACTTCAAGCTCGACACGCTGCTCTCCGGCGCAGGCGGGATCGGGCAGACTCCGCTGCTGCTCGTCGGCGTGCTGTATTTCTTCGTGCGAATGCTGGGAAAATACGTCGGCGCCTTTGCCGGCTGCGCCCTGGTACATAAGCCGAAGGAAACACGCAACTATCTCGGCATGGCGCTGGCGCCGCAGGCAGGCGTTGCCATCGGCCTTGCCGCGCTGGGCGCACGAACGCTCGGCGGTGAGCTGGGCGACGGCCTGCAAACGATCATTCTGGCCTCCAGCGTGCTGTATGAGCTGGTCGGTCCGGCGCTGGCAAAGCTCTCGCTCTATCTATCGCATTCCTACTCCGTCAAGCTGGAAGATGCAGCACCGCTTCCGGCGGAGGAGCTGCCGCAAAAATCAGAAGTCGATCTTCTGATCGAGCGGATTCAGAAAATTCAGGAAGAATTACCCGATTATCCGGAGCCGTCAGCGGAGGAAGCTGCCTTCACGCGCGCGGCACGGGAACAGGAAAGCTGGCCGGTCAATCATGGCCGTCTGGCAGGAAGGAGATAAGCTATGGATCCGATTTCTGTTTTGCTCGGCGCCTGGTCGCAGGAGCTGACACTGGGAGCCGTCGCGCTGCGGCTTGGGCTGGCGATCTTATGTGGCGCGATTGCCGGATGTGAGCGCGCAGAAAAACGTCATGCCGCCGGTCTGCGCACCTTTATTCTCGTTACACTGGCGGGAGCCGTATGCATGATGCTGGATGTCTATCTCGGCAGCCATTATCTGATCTCCGCCGCCGCGGTGATCGGTACGGCAATTCTGAGTGCCAATTCCGTCCTCTACAGTTCTAAAAGTCAGATCAAGGGGTTGACAACCTCCGTCGGTCTGTGGATGTGCGTGGCGATCGGCCTTGCCGCCGGAGCGGGGATGTACACCGTGGCCGTGTTTGGCTTTATCGCTCTGCTGTGCTGCCTGCGCTGGTTCCCACCCTTTGAGACTTATCTGAAAAATCGTTCTAACCATTTTGAAATCCATCTGGAGCTGACAAGCAGCGCACATCTGCGTGATTTCGTCACCACACTCCGCCGTCTGGGAATGCGCATTGATGATATTGAATCCAATCCCGCCTATGTCAACTCCGGCCTGAGCGTCTATTCCGTCTCGATCACCATTTGCAGTCCGGAGCTGAAGAAGTACAAAACGCACCGCGAGATCATTGAGGCGCTGCGTTCTCTTGATTACATCTACCACATTAACGAGGAAACCTGACGCTTGGCAAACCGCATGGGGCGTGCTATAATGAAGAAAAAAAGCAGAAGGTGGCTGCAATGATCAAGGGCTTTCTTTTTGATCTGGACGGCGTCCTGACGGACACCGCGTATTTTCAATATCTCGCGTGGAAACGTCTGGCGACGGAGCTCGGCCTGCATTTTACCGAGCAGGACAATGAGCTGCTCAAGGGTGTGACGCGCCTACATTCGCTGGAGATTATTCTCGAGCGGAACGGCAAGGAATCCGCCTACACCATGGCGGAAAAGACCGAGCTGATCGACCGGAAGAACGGTTATTACCGCGAGCTGCTCGCCGAGAACCTCAGCCGCGAGAATATCCAGCCGGGAGTGCTTCCCTTTCTGCATGAGGCCAGAGCGCGCGGGCTTCGTCTGGCTGTCGCCTCTGCTAGCCGTAATGCCGCCACGGTGCTGGAAAAACTGGATCTCTGCAAGGAATTTGACTACATTGCCGACCCGGCAAAGCTCTCCCGCCAGAAGCCCGATCCGGAGATTTTTCTGAACTGTGCGCAGGCGCTTGGACTGCGTCCTGAGGAGTGCATCGGCTTTGAGGACGCGCAGGCGGGCATTGAAGCCATCCATGCCGCCGGGATGAAGGCCGTGGGGATCCATGTCGCGGTCACGACACAGGCACCAGACTATCCTCTTTCCTCTACACGTGAGCTGAAGGGCCTGATGGAGAGAATTCTGTAAAAAGCGCCGGAAAAAGAAAGAAAAGGCTTGACAACAGGGACAAAATCATGTATTATATAAAAGCTGATTTTGTCCCGGACGAGTCAGAACTGAATATGGAGCAGTATCGAAGAGGTCATAACGAGCACGACTGGAAATCGTGTGACGGTCAAAAGCCGTCCAAGGGTTCGAATCCCTTCTGCTCCGCCACAGAGGTTTTCAAGATTTTGGTCTTGAAAACCTCTTTTTATATACAACCGCAAGAAATTTCAAACTATTAGTGCAAAAATCATTCCTA